>JAWOGT010000395.1:0-9864 GCA_046496585.1 Halopseudomonas sp. | reverse complement strand
CTGGCAAGGGCTTGCCCGCCTCGACCATGATCAGCGTCACTGGCGGCTCGAGCCTCTGGGCCGGCCAGTGCAGCGCCAGCCCCAGATCCTTGCGGGCATGCACGCTGCCGACCAGGATCAGTGCGGGCTCGGGCGCCGCGGCAAGCACCTGCGCCATGCGCTGATCGCGGCTCTGCTGCACTGCCAGCATGGCCGGGTAGCGCTCCTGCGGCAGTCGATCACAATGGGACTGGGCGATCAGTTCATATAATGCCTCGCGTGCTTGTTTGGCATAGACATCACTCAGCGCCGGTGGCTGCTGATACACCGCGCGTATCTGTGTATCACTCAGGTTGGCAGCACGCAGCGCACCGGCGTTACTTAACGCCCAGCGCACGATGGGCCCGTACGTGGCCCAATCCCAGCCTTCGGACCAGCGCAACCGGGCAATCAACGCCGGATCATCGGGCAAGGGCTGCTGCTGCAGCGCCTGCACCGCGGCCTGCTGATCGGCATCCAGCATTTCCAACACCACCGTCGCCTGCTCACGCCGCCGCGCCATATGCTCCAGCAACCATAACTGCAACGCATGGTGATCCGGATTATCATGCTGTTCGCCCACGACCAGGTGAGCCGCGTCGGCCAGACGCGGTAACAGCTGTTGCGGGCTGTGCCACTCACCGCTGGCCGTGTCGAGTATCTGTCCCACGTGCGCGGCATCATGCCCCAGCGGGCTGATCCATTGCGGCAGCGTCTGCGCCCCGAGGCCGGGCGCCAGTATCCCCAACATGACAGTCACTAACAGCCAGTGCATACATAACCCTCAGACGATGATCAATGGACAATCCTGTTGCGGGTGCTGCTCGACGCGTACCGCCACGCCGAACACCTGCTGGATGCGCGCAGCGTCCAGCACCTGCCATGGCGAGCCCAGCGCAACCATGGCGCCCCGGTCGAGAATCAGCAGCCGGTCGGCATAACGCGCGGCCAGATTCAAATCATGCAGGACCAGCAACACCGCGCCGCCGCGCTGGGCAACCTGGCGGGCCTGCTCGAGAATCAATTGCTGATGAGCCATATCGAGTGACGCGGTTGGCTCATCCAGCAGCAGGCAAGCCTGTTCACCTGCATCCCAAATCTGCGCCAATACCCGCGCCAGATGCACTCGCTGGCGCTCCCCTCCGGACAACGCCAGGTAGTTGCGCCCGCGCAGGTGCACCACGTCCGCCGCCGCCATGGCGGCGGCAACAACCTGCTCATCGTGCTGGAGGCCACTGACATGTGGCAGCCGGCCGAGCGCCACTACAGCCTCGACGCTAAAGGCGAACGCCAAGGATGAAGACTGCGGCAACACCGCCAGACGTCTGGCTCGCTCCAGCGCTGGCCAACTCGCCAAGCTGCGGCCAGCCAGCACAATACTGCCACTGAAAGCCGGCAGCTCATTGCTCAGGGTAGCCAACAGGGTGCTCTTGCCCGCGCCGTTGGTGCCCAGCACCGCAAGTACTTCACCGGAGCGCAACTCGAAGTCAATGCCGCGGAGTATCTCACAGCCCCCGCGCGCGCAGCTCAGTTGCGACACCTGCAGCATTACACACCTCCCCGGCGCTGCGCCCGCAGTAATAACGCCAGGAAAAACGGACCGCCCAACAGCGAGGTCAGAATACCGATCGGCAGCTCCGCCGGGGCGATCATCAATCGCGCCACCACATCAGCAAACAACAGGAGTGCCGCGCCGAGCAGCATCGATGCCGGCAGAACCTGGCGGTGATCCGGGCCCAGCAGCAGACGCACCAGGTGCGGCACGACCAGGCCAACAAAGCCGATCAATCCCGCCACCGCGACACAGGCCCCTACGCCCAAGGCCGTGAGCAGAATAAGCTCGCGCTTGACCCGCTCAACATCGACGCCCAAGTGCCGCGCTTCCGATTCACCCAACAACAACGCATTCAAGGCGCGCGCCTGGCGCGGCAGACGCCACCAGATCAACGCGCAGCAAACAGCCAGTACTGCTACCCGCTCGTAACTGGCGCCCCCCAGGCTGCCCATATTCCAGAAAACCAGGGTGCGCAACATGCGATCATCGGCCAGATAGCTCAATAGCCCAATCAAGGCACCGCTGACCGCGGCAATGGCGATACCGGCGAGCAACATGCTGGCCACCGAAGTACCTTGAGCTGTCTGCCCTAAACGGTAGACCAGCAAGGTCGACACTACGCCGCCGACAAAAGCACCGGCTACCGTCAGAAAAGGCAGCAGGGACTCCGGCAGACCGGTCATCAACCATGCCCCCAGCACGATCATCAACGCCGCCCCCAGCGCCGCGCCGCTGGACACCCCGATCAGTCCCGGGTCGGCCAGCGGATTGCGAAACAAGCCCTGCATGACCGCCCCGGTCAATGCCAGGGTCGCGCCCACCATTATCCCCATCAGCGTGCGCGGCAGGCGAATCCGCTCAGTGATCAACTGGCTGTCAGGCGGCACTGAAAGCGGAAACACCATACCGATCAGTGCTCGCAGGCTGTCTGCCAAGGGCACAGCTACCGCCCCGAGCGTCAGTGATAGCAGTATCGCCACCACCACCAGCACCGCCAGCATAATCATGATCGCCGGTCTCAACCGGGGAGCCGCTTCCATCCGTTACTCCTGTAAGCCCGCAAAATCTGCGCTGATTGTCGGCTCAGAGCCGCGCTGAATACCAGCGCAGATTGCGCCATTGGCATGCTCATTAACACCACAGCCACCTGCGCGGAGCTGGTATCCCTGGCCCACTGTGGCGATAATCTGCTGATGACTCAAGAAACCGACGATTTTCTACCCCAGCCGCTTTGCCGCCTGGATGAACTTGCCAACCCGGGTAGCAAAAGCCTGACGCACCGCGGCCAGGCGCTGTTCGCCGTGCGCCAGGGCGAGCGGGTAAGCGTTTACGAGAACCGCTGCCCCCATCGTGGCATCCCCTTGGAGTGGCTGCCAGACCAGTTTCTCGACAGTTCGGGCAGGCTGATCCAGTGTGCAACCCATGGCGCCCTGTTTTTGCCCGACAGTGGTGAATGCGTGGCGGGGCCCTGCGCCGGGGCCTACCTCAAGGCCCGGCCCTGTCATATCAGCCAGGGTCAGCTGTGGCTGGACTGAGGTCCACTGGCAACTGCCCGAGCACCTGCAGCCCCGCCGGCGTCGGATGCACCGACCAGGCGATGATGTCAACCCCCGCCGCCGCCGCCTGACGCAGATACGCCCCATACAGCGGATCAATCTCGTCTGCCGGTCTGACCCGGTTTATCCCCGAATGCATCACGCAGAACAGCAGACAGGCACGCCGGCCGCTGGCCACCACCTCGATCAATTCCAGCAGATGCTTTTGCCCGCGCAGGCTGACGGCGTCGGGAAAGGCCCCCAGCCCGTCACCGAGCGCCAGCGTCACGCTCTTGACCTCGAGCACACATTCGCCGGGCTCGCTGAGCAAGAAATCGAAGCGACTGCCCCCGCCCGCCAGCTTGACCTCCGGTCGCTGCACGGCAAACGCCGCTAGCGGCGTAATCAGCCCGGCGCGCAACGCCGCAGCGACCACCCGGTTGGCCCGTGCACTGTGGATGCACGCCAGCTGCCCGGGCGCCACTTCAACCAGCTCCCAGGTACCGGGCAACTTGCGCCCCGGCTTGTGCTGTATATCGACCCACACCCGGCTACCGGGCTGCGCGCAGTGGGTCATCGAACCGGTGTTCGGGCAGTGCAGTACCAGCTCGCGGCCATCATCGAGCCTGATGTCGGCCAGAAAGCGTTTGTAACGCCGAAGCAGAACACCCGGCAGCAGTCCCGGCGCGAACCGGATCAGCATCCTGGCCACTGCTTGAGGCCGTGCGCCAGACGCTCCAGCGCCAGGCCGAGGCGATCAACCGACGCCGTGTAAGCGAAGCGCATATGCTGATTAGAGCGGTAATGGCCAAAATCCAGTCCCGGGGTGACCGCCAGGTACTCGCTTTCGATCAGGTGCTGGCACAGCGCAGCACTCTCGCCCCCCAGCTGCTGCATATCGGCGTACAGGTAAAAAGCGCCCTGCGGCGTGACCGGAACCTGAAAACCCAGATCCCGCAGCCCCGGCAGCAAAAAATCCCGGCGCGCCTGAAACGCCTCGCGGCGCGTCTCGCAGATCGCCAGGCTCTCGGCACTAAAGGCCGCCAAGGCGGCCTGCTGGGCCATGTGCGGGGCGCAGATATACAGATTCTGCGCCAGCTTTTCGAGCTCGGGGATCGCCGCCTCGGGCGCCACCAGCCAACCCAGACGCCAACCGGTCATACCGAAGTATTTTGAAAAGCTGTTGAGCACAAAGGCGTCCGGCGCCACTTCGAGCACCGAGCTGGCGTCACAGCCGTAGGTCAGGCCGTGATAGATCTCGTCCACCACCAGATGCCCACCCAGCCGCCGGGTGGTCTCGGCGATGGCCTTTAGCTCGGCGGCACTCAGCATGGTGCCGGTCGGATTCGCCGGGGACGCAGCCAGCACCGCTGCGCAGTCTGGCGTCCAGTGCGCTTCAATCAATGCCGGGGTCAGTTGGTAGGCTGAGTCAGGGCCGGTAGGCACCAGCCGCGCCCGCGCTTCGACCAGACGCAGGAAATGCCGATTGCAGGGGTAAGACGGATCCGCCATCAGTACTTCCTGGCCGGCCTCGACCAACAAGGCACTGATCAACAGCAGCGCCGCTGACCCCCCCGGCGTGATCACTACCCGCTGTGGATCGAGGTCGACGCCATAACGCGAGGCATACAGGCCGGCAATTGCCTCGCGCAGTGCCGGCAACCCCAGCGCCGGCGTATAACCGGTACAGCCTTGTCCCAGCGCTAGCTGGCCGGCGCGAATAATCGGCTGTGGCGTGGAAAAGTCCGGCTCGCCAATCTCCATATGGATGACATCACGCCCGGCTGCTTCCAACGCTTTGGCACGGGCGAGCACAGCCATGACATGGAAGGGCTGAATATCGCGGCTACGACGGGCCCACTGTGGCTGACGCATGCTGTTCTCCACAAAAGCCCGAATCATACCTGCTCGATTCACTTGAAGCAGCCTGTTTACCGGGTTCTGCACAGCAGATGATCACCTTCTAGCGGCAAACAGTAGCGCGGTGGATCATGTTCTGGTAGTTTTGCCCGCTTGCACGCCAGTGGTGGCACCCTCAGGTCATCTAGACGTAGGCCTGACACAGGACGATCGAGCCAAAAGTGAGGGGTTCTCATGCCCAGCAATACCAAAGAAAAAAGTTCTATGTTGATTCGCGGGTTTGCGCCCTATAAGGAAAAGAAAAGCGAAGAGTATATGAGCGAGCAACAGCTTGCGCATTTCTCTGGCATCCTCAACGGCTGGAAAAAAGAGCTTATGGAGGAGGTCGATCGCACCGTTCATCACATGCAGGACGAAGCAGCCAATTTTCCTGATCCGGCCGACCGTGCCAGCCAGGAAGAAGAGTTCAGCCTGGAACTGCGTGCCCGTGATCGCGAGCGCAAGCTGATCAAGAAGATCGACCAGACACTGCAGCGCATCGAAGATGATGACTACGGTTTCTGCGATTCCTGCGGCGTTGAAATCGGCATTCGCCGCCTGGAAGCCCGCCCGACTGCCACTCTGTGCATCGACTGCAAGACCCTTGCAGAGATCAAGGAAAGGCAGGTCGGTAGCTGATCCGTTCTGCGCTGCAACCAGCCCTCTCCCGCTTCGGGTAGCAGGCCGGTTGCAGCGACAGACGCCAGGGCCGTTCCCGGCCTGGCACGCTCATCGCATTCCCAGCCAGGGCTGACCTAGCCATGCCGGCATCCTTACCAGCCGCCTCCCAAGGCGCGTCTGCACCCTACATCGGACGTTTTGCTCCCACCCCGAGCGGCCCTCTGCATTTCGGCTCACTGTTGGCCGCACTGGCCAGCTACCTGGATGCCCAGCAGCATCAGGGCACCTGGCTGATCCGCCTGGAAGATCTCGACCTGCCGCGCAACCAGCCCGGCGCCGCCGCGCAGATTCTCGACACGCTAGCCGCCTTCGGCCTGCAATCCCAGGGACCGGTCTGGGTGCAAAGTGAACGTCAGACGTTATACCTGGCGCAGATTCAAACCCTGATCGACCAGCGCCTGGCTTACTATTGCGATTGTTCGCGACGTGATCTGGCGCCCTACCATGGCATCTATCCCGGCACCTGCCGCGAGCGCAACCTGCCGCCAGCCGCTGAGCATGCCGTGCGCGTGCGCACCGATAGCCGGAGCACCCGCCACAGCACTTACCGCTTTATCGACCGGCTGCAGGGGCCTTTTAGCCAACATCTGGAAAGCGCGGTAGGCGATTTCGTCATTCGCCGGCGTGACGGCATAGTCGCCTATCAGTTGGCGGTGGTCATGGATGATATCGCCCAAGGGGTCACCAATGTAGTGCGCGGCGCCGATCTGCTCGACTCCACCGCGCGGCAACTGCATCTTTACCACTTGCTCGGTGCGCACCCGCCAGGCTATCTACATACGCCACTGGTGGTCCGCCAGCAGGGTGAAAAACTCAGCAAGCGGCTGGGCTCCAAGGCCCTTGATCCGGCGCTGGCCAGCGCTACGCTATATCAGGCGCTGGCCGCGTTGTATCAGGCCCCACCCGCCACACTGCGCAACGCGGCGCCCGCCGAACAACTGGCCTGGGCCGTCGCTCACTGGGATCCGCTGCGCCTGCCTGCCACGCGCGAGCTTCTCCAGCAGCACCTGCCCGTTGGCTGAGCGGCAGCCTCAGCGCACTTGGCAAGCACTGCGGCGCTGATTAACCTAGTGCATTATTCGCTGGCACAGGGCACCATGGCCGGCGCGCGTCAGCACTCGGACGCGGCGCGACTACTGCCCCGAAATGACGGAAACCCATGTATATCTACCGCCTGGTACTGCTGCTGGTGATTGGCATCTACCTGTTTTCCCCGGCCATCATGGACTGGTGGATTGAGCCACAAGGTGCCTGGTACCGTCCTTACGTCCTCTGGCTGATCCTGATCATTGCCGGCGTCCTCCTGCAGAGTCCGAAAGATGCCGACGAGCTTTGAACTAAGCCACCTGCTGCTGATCAGCATCGTCTACCTGCTCATGCTCTTCGGCGTGGCCTGGATCACCGAGCGTGGCCTGCTGCCGCGCGCACTCATGAGCCATCCTGCGGTCTACACCCTGTCGCTGGGCGTCTATGCCAGCGCCTGGGCGTTTTATGGCACTGTCGGTCTGGCCTATCAATACGGTTATGGCTTCCTGACCTATTACCTGGGCATTTGCGGCGCCTTCCTGCTCGCGCCGGTGTTATTGAGTCCGATCCTGCGCATTACCCGCACCTACCAACTCTCGTCGCTGGCCGATCTGTTTGCCTTTCGCTTTCGCAGCACCCTGGCCGGCACGCTGACCACTGTGTTCATGCTCATCGGCGTTCTGCCGCTGCTGGCGTTGCAGATCCAGGCGGTGGCTGATTCGGTTCAGATCCTCACCCAGCAATCCGCGCAGAACTCGGTAGCCCTGGGCTTCTGCGTGCTGATTACCCTGTTTGCGATTCTGTTCGGCGCCCGGCATATTTCCACCCGGGAAAAACACGAGGGGCTGGTGATCGCCATCGCCTTCGAGTCGCTGGTCAAGCTGATCGCCATCGGCGCAGTCGGCCTTTACGCACTCTATGGGGTATTCGATGGCCCAGCCGGGCTGGAATCCTGGCTGGCCAACAATCAGCAGGCCCTCACCACCTTGCATACGCCGCTGCAGGAAGGTCCATGGCGCACCCTGTTGCTGGTCTTCTTCGCGGCCGCCATCGTGATGCCGCACATGTATCACATGGCTTTTACCGAGAACATCAATCCCCGCTCCATGGCGGTGGCCAGTTGGGGCCTACCGCTGTTTCTGTTGCTGATCAGCCTGGCGGTGCCACCGATCCTCTGGGCCGGCTTGCATCTCAACGTGCCGACCAATCCGGAATACTTCACCCTCGGCCTGGGCATGGCGGCGGGCGCCGACTGGCTGACGCTGCTGGCCTTTGTCGGCGGCCTGTCCGCCGCCAGCGGCCTGATTATTGTCGTCACGCTGGCACTCTCGGGCATGGTCCTCAACCATCTGGTGCTGCCGGTCTATCAGCCCAGCGCCGACAACAACATTTATCGCTGGCTACTCTGGACCCGACGCACGCTGATCGCCGCCATCATCATGTGCAGCTACGGCTTCTACCGGCTGCTGGGTGCCGAGCAGGACCTGGCCAACCTGGGCATCGCCTCCTTCGTTGCTACCGTGCAGTTTCTCCCCGGGGCGCTGTCGGTACTCTACTGGCCACAGGCCAATCGGCGCGGCTTTATCGGCGGCCTGATCGCCGGCATGGCGGTCTGGAGCCTGACCCTGCTGCTGCCCTTGATCACCGAGCTGACCGGCGTGCAACTGCTCGGCCAAGCACTCAGCTTCAACGCTGACACCTGGCATCTGGCGGCCATCGCCTCACTGGCAGCGAATATTTTCGTCTTCACTTCGGTATCGCTGTTTACCCAGCGTTCGGTGGAGGAACGCAGCGCAGCGGAGGCCTGCTCGGTAGACAATGTCAGCCGCCCGCAACGCAAGGAACTGCTGGCCAACTCGCCGCAGGAATTTGCCCAGCAACTGGCCAAGCCCTTGGGCAACCGGACCGCCCAGCAGGAGGTCGAGCAGGCACTGCGCGACCTGCAACTGCCCTTTGACGAACGCCGTCCCTACGCGCTGCGCCGGCTGCGCGACCGCCTGGAAGCCAACTTGTCCGGCCTGATGGGCCCGGCGGTGGCACAGGATATGGTCGAAACTTTCCTGCCCTTCAAGCTGGCGCGCGAAGGCTACGTCACCGAGGACATTCACTTTATCGAGAACCGTCTGGAGGATTACCACTCGCGGCTCACCGGTCTGGCGGCAGAACTCGACGCACTGCGGCGCTATCACCGGCAGACGCTGCAGGACCTGCCCATGGGCGTTTGCTCGCTGGCCAAGGACAATGAAATTCTGATGTGGAACCGCGCCATGCAGGCGCTCACCGGCATCAACGCCGATGCCGTCATCGGCTCGCGACTGGGCAACTTGCCCGACCCCTGGAACGAGCTGCTTGAGCGCTTTGTCGCCGATCAGTCCGCGCATCTGCATAAGCAAAAACTGGTCAGCAACGGCCACACCCAGTGGCTGAACCTGCACAAGGCCGCGATCGACGAGCCTGGCAACAACGTGGCCAGCGGCCTGGTACTGCTGATTGAAGACCAGACTGAAACGCGCATGCTGGAGGATGAGCTGATGCACTCCGAACGCCTGGCCTCCATCGGCCGCCTGGCAGCCGGCGTCGCTCACGAAATTGGCAATCCGGTCACCGGCATCGCCTGCCTGGCGCAAAATCTGCGCGAGGAGTCCGATCAACCCGAGGCCCGCGAGATGGCTGAACAGGTGATCGAGCAGACCCGCCGCATCTCGCGCATCGTGCAGTCTCTGGTCAATTTTGCGCATGTCGGCAGTCGGCATAATAATGCCAACGACGAGGTCGATCTGGCCGCCTGTACCAATGAAGCAATACACCTGCTGTCACTCAACCGGCAGGGACCGGAAGTGATTTATGTTAACCTGTGCCATCCGGACCATATTGCCGCAGGTGATAGCCAACGGCTGGTTCAGGTGCTGATCAACTTGCTGGGCAATGCCCGCGACGCCAGCAGCAACGGCGATCGCATTACCGTATCCACCCAGCAGAACGAGCATCAGGTGCTGCTGCAGGTCGAGGACCAGGGCAGCGGCATAGACAAGGCGATCATGGATCGGCTATTCGAGCCCTTCTTCACCACCAAGCAACCAGGGACAGGAACAGGGCTCGGTTTGGCACTGGTTTACTCGATTATCGAAGAGCACTATGGGCAGATCACCG
>JAWOGT010000369.1:0-6011 GCA_046496585.1 Halopseudomonas sp. | reverse complement strand
CAGACGTGCGTTCGCCGGATTGATCTGCGCCTGACCTGTGGCGCTGAGCTGGCCGCGTTGGCCGACGCCGGTGTGCAGCTGCAGATTGAAGGGGGTTTCGCCCTGGCTGTCGAACTGACTGAGGGTCAGCTCCAGCGGACCCACGGCCAGCTCTACGTCGGTTTCCGGTTGCCGGTCGCGGAGGTGCAGTTGATACTGACTCAGTTGCGCCTGATCCACTTGCACACTCCAGGGTTGATCGGCTGATTCTTCCGCGGTGCCGGGTTCGAACAGGCTCAGCCAATTCAGTTCGCCGTTCTGCGCACGCTCGATCCAGGCTTCCAGTTCGGTACTGCGCACAGAGCCGATGTGGACCCGCCGGTTGATCAGGTCGACTCGGGTATCAGCGATCTCGACGCGTTTTAGCTGCAGCAGCGGCGCCTGGTCTGGGGTCTGCAGGGCGAGGTCGTGCAGGTACAGGCTGGCATTGTCGAATTTGAGGTCAAAGGTAGCGGACTGATTCAGCGCATAGTCGCCGCTGAAGCCAACTAGCCCGTCAATCAGTCGCAATGGCAGCTGCTCACGTACGTAGGGCCAGAAGGTAGCCAGTTCTGTATCGGCTATCTTTAATCGGCCGGTGGAGCTCAGCGGACTCAGGCTCAGGCGGCCTTGCCAATCCAGCTTGGCGCCGTCCGGGCCACTGGCAGTAAGCGTTATTTCAGCATCGTCTTCGCTCAGCGTGCTCAGGTGCTGCAGTTGCAGATTGATGCTGTCGTAGGTGAAGGTCACAGGTTGCGAGGGGCGCTGGTCGCGCAAGTGCAATCCATTCTCCACCAGCCTGAGGCGTTCAATGCGCAGCGGGAAGAGCTCGTCTGAAGCCGGCTCTTGCTCGTCCGGTTCCGAGCTGGGGTCGGGTTCGGACGGCTGCAGCAGTTGCCTCAGATTCAGATTGCCCTGCTCGTCGAAAAGTATCCGCACCTGGGCGCGTTCCAGTCGCAAATCTGCCAGGTGCAGCGCACCGGTCCACAGTGACTTCCATTCCAGGTCGGCATACAGCCGCCGCCAGAGCAGATCCGGCTCTGCATCGGTGCCGATCTGTAGCGAGCCTGCATCAAGCTCCAGGGTAAAAGGATTGAACTGCAGGCTGTCGAGGTGCGCTGGCACTGAGATGCGCTGTTCCAGCTGCTGGTTGATGACATGCAAGGCAACGCCAGGCAGCAATAGAAAACCCAGCAGGGTATAAACAAATAGCCCGACCAGTAGCGTTACGGCGATGGTTTTTGCTCGTTTTGGCATGCAGTGCTGACAACCTCTAGGCGCAAATGTAGGCAAAGTATGGCACGGGTTGCTCTGGGCCGAGGCTGTGCAGGCAAAAAAATCCCCCGCGGCGAGGGCGGGGGATGGGCTGTTGCGGTGCTGCAGGTCAGACGTTAAAACGGAAGTGCATCACGTCGCCATCCTTGACGATGTAGTCCTTGCCTTCCAGGCGCCATTTACCCGCCTCCTTGGCGCCCGCCTCGCCGTTGTACTGGATAAAGTCTTCATAGGCGATCACTTCGGCGCGGATAAAGCCCTTTTCAAAATCGGTGTGAATCGCGGCGGCTGACTGCGGCGCGGTGGCACCGACCTTGATGGTCCAGGCGCGCACTTCCTTCACCCCGGCGGTAAAGTACGTCTGCAGGTCCAGCAGTTGGTAGCCGGCGCGGATCACGCGGTTCAGGCCAGGTTCTTCCAGGCCCAGTGATTCGAGGAACATGTCTTTCTCCTCGCCATCATCCAGTTCGGCAATTTCTGCTTCGATCTTGTTGCATACCGGCACCACGATCGCGCCCTCTGCAGCGGCGATGGTATTGACCACATCCAGGTGCGGATTGTTCTCGAAGCCATCTTCGGCCACGTTGGCAATGTACATGACCGGCTTGCTGGTCAGCAGGTGGAAGCTCTTGATCAGTTGCTTGTCTTCCGCGCCCAGGTCCTTGAGCAGCGAGCGGGCAGGTTTGCCTTCGCTGAAGTGCGGGATGAGTTTTTCCAGCAGGGCCTTCTGCGCTACGGCGTCCTTGTCACCGCCCTTGGCGTTGCGGGCGACCTTGTAGAGCTGCTTTTCGCAGCTGTCGAGGTCGGCGAAGATCAGTTCCAGGTCAATGATTTCGATGTCGCGCTTGGGGTCGACGCTGTTGGAGACGTGGATCACATTGTCGTCGTCAAAGCAGCGCACCACGTGGGCGATGGCATCGGTTTCACGGATATTGGCCAGAAACTTGTTGCCCAGGCCCTCGCCCTTGGAGGCGCCCGCCACCAGGCCGGCGATGTCGACGAACTCCATGGTGGTGGGCAGGACTTTCTGTGGCTTGACGATGGCTGCCAGGGCGTCGAGGCGCGGGTCAGGCATGGGCACGATGCCGCTGTTCGGCTCGATGGTGCAGAAAGGAAAGTTTTCCGCAGCGATGCCGGATTTGGTCAGCGCATTGAACAGGGTGGATTTGCCGACGTTGGGCAGACCGACGATACCGCAATTGAATCCCATACTGGTGTCCTTTGCCGCACGGCGGCGAATAATGTAATCAGGCTTTGAAACTGTGCAGGCGCTGCATGACCTTGGTCCAGTCGCCATCGATAATGCCTGGCAGCTCGCGGATGGCTTCATCAACGCAGGCTTCCAGGGCTTGCTGTTCGGCTTTGGGCGCACGGCCCAAGACAAAGCCGGTCACCTGCGAACTGTGGCCGGGATGGCCGATGCCGAGTCGCAGGCGGTAGAAGGTATTCTGATTGCCCAGCCGGGCAAGTATGTCTTTCAGGCCGTTGTGCCCACCGGTACCACCGCCTTGCTTGCACTTGACCACGCCGGGTGGCAGGTCCAGTTCGTCATGGGCAACCAGTATCTCTTCGGGGGCAATGCGGTAGAACCCGGCCAGTGCGGCAACAGCCTGACCACTGCGGTTCATGAAGGTAGTGGGAATGAGCAGGCGAACATCCTGGCCTTGCAGGCTCAGGCGACCGGTCAGTCCGTAGAATTTGCTTTCCAACCGCAGGGCGACGTTATGCTGGTCTGCCAAGCGCTCAATAAAAAGGGCGCCTGCATTGTGACGGGTCAGTTCATATTCAGGTCCTGGATTTCCCAGGCCGACAATCAACTTGATTCCCTGTATCACAACGCGGCGCCCCTCTGGGTATCTGCGGGAATTTACTCCGCGGATTCCTCGCCTTCAGCCGTCGGTTCGATCGCAGTGCTGTCTTCTACATCAGACATGACACGTGGCGCATGAACGTTGGCTACTGGCAGATCGTGATCGGCTCCTTGAGCCAGAGCAAGAATGCTCACGCCCTTTGGCAGCTTCAGATCGGACAGGTGCACGATGCTGCCCAGCTCGAGTTCGGCCAGGTCCACTTCGATGAACTCGGGCAGATCTTTTGGCAGGCAGGTCACTTCCACATCAGTCAGGGTGTGGGAGATGATGCCGCCGCCCTGCTTGACACCTACACAGATGTCTTCGTTGATGAAGTGCAGCGGTACGTGCACGGTCACTTCGTGGCCGGCAACAACGCGCAACAAGTCAGCATGCATCACGTGGCCTTTGGCCGGATGACGCTGCAACGCCTTGATCAGCACGTTCTGGTTCTTGCCATCAACGTCCAGCTTGATGATGTGTGAAAAGAAGGCTTCGTTTTCAAGCGCTTTCTTCAGTTCACGGGCTTCCAGGGAAATGCTCTGGGGAGCCTTGGTGCCACCATAGACAATGGCCGGGACCATATCGGCGTTACGACGCAGGCGGCGGCTCGCACCTTTCCCCAGATCATCACGCGCTATCGCTTTAAGAGTGAAGTCGACCATAGGTAGTCTCCTTGCTGAACATCCGGGCACTTGCGACCAGCGCGTCGGATGATTGATATAAACCCGGCTGTCATCAGCCAGGCTGTGTACCCAGCGCCCTGTTCCTAACGGAACATGGCACTGATGGATTCTTCGTTACTGATGCGGCGCATCGCCTCGGCGATGATCGGCGCCATATCCAATTGACGGATACGGTCGCAGGCAGCAGCCGGACCGGACAACGGGATGGTGTTGGTGACCACCAATTCGTCGAGCAGGGAGTTGCTGATATTCTCGATCGCCTTGCCGGACAGGACGGCGTGGGTCGCATAAGCGAATACCTTGTCCGCGCCATGTTCCTTCAGCGCCGTGGCCGCATGGCACAAGGTGCCGGCAGTATCGACCATGTCGTCGATCAGGATGCAGTTGCGGCCATCGACGTCACCAATGATGTGCATGACTTCGGACTGGTTGGCCTTGGGCCGGCGCTTGTCGATGATCGCCAGGTCTGCGCCAATCTGCTTGGCTACCGCCCGGGCGCGGACCACGCCACCAATGTCCGGTGAGACGATCATCAGGTTGTCGTGACGCTGGCTGATCAGATCGTCGACCAGGACTGGAGAACCGTAGATGTTGTCGACCGGAATATCAAAGAAGCCCTGAATCTGGTCGGCGTGCAGGTCAACGGTCAACACCCGATCGACGCCGACGGTCCCGAGCATGTCGGCTACCACCTTGGCGCTGATGGCAACGCGCGCCGAACGCGGGCGGCGATCCTGGCGAGCGTAGCCGAAGTAGGGCATGACAGCAGTAATGCGTGACGCTGAGGAGCGGCGCAGGGCATCAGCCATGATCACCAGTTCCATCAGGTTGTCGTTGGTCGGTGCGCAGGTAGGCTGGATGATAAACACATCCTTGCCGCGAACGTTCTCGTTCAGTTCGACAGTCACTTCGCCGTCACTGAAACGGCCAACCGAGGCGTCGCCCAGGGGAATGTGCAATTGACGCACGACGCGTCGTGCCAGATCGGGGTTGGCGTTCCCCGCAAAAACCATCATCTTGGACACGCTGCATTACCTTTTTTGGGTAGTGATCAGTGCGATGAACCCGCAGCCCGGCCATGCAAAGGCATTGGACCCGAAACGGATTCAGAATGTAGTGGTTGCTGCCGAAAAAATGGCAGGGGCGGCTGGATTCGAACCAACGCATCGCGGGATCAAAACCCGCTGCCTTACCGCTTGGCTACGCCCCTGTAACTGTCCGGATGCACGGTTGCATCCTTATTACGCGTCTTTGCTGAGCATTTGGTGTAACGGTGATCTGTTACATCCGCGTGCGACAAAGCTGTGCAGAATGGCTGGCAACCGGGCGCGAACTTTATCAGCTTCGCGTTCGTTTGGGAAGGCCCCAAACACACAACTGCCAGTTCCGGTCATCTTAGCCTCACAATAATTGTTTAGCAAGATCAAAGCGTTACGTATTGCTGGATAACGCTCTTCCGCGACCGGCAGGCAATCATTACGACCACCTTGTTCTCGGAAGGCCGCTAATGTAATGGCCTGAGTATCACGCGTCAACCTCTGATCGGAAAATATCTCCGCCGTGCTGACCTGGCAGTCCGGAACAATCACCAGATACCAGGGTTCATCCAGCTCCACCGGCGTCAGCTGTTCGCCTACGCCTTCCGCCCAGGCGGCGTTGCCGAGGACGAATACCGGTACGTCAGCGCCCAGCTGCAGGCCTAGTGCGGCGAGGGCTGCAGGGCTGACGCCGGTCTGCCAGAGGTGATTGAGGCCGACCAGTGTGGTCGCCGCATCCGAGCTGCCACCACCCAGCCCGCCGCCCATCGGCAGGCGTTTGTGCAGCACAATATCGGCGCCCAGGGCGGTGTCTGTGTGTTGCTGCAGCAGACGGGCGGCACGGATGATCAGGTTATCGTCCATTGCTACGCCGGCCAGTTCGCTGTGCAGCAGGATCTGATTATCTGAGCGGCAGGTGATATCCAGGGTGTCGGCGATGTCCAGAAACTGGAATAGCGTCTGCAGGCTGTGATAGCCCTACGAATCGCTTTGGCCTTCTGCGTACAGCGAGGCGACACCTTCTCCTCAACGCTGGCCCACTCCGGCTTCAGATGCTCAGCCTGCAAGCCTCGGCGAGCATTGCGACATAACTCTCGTACAAAGAGACGCTTCGGCTGGTTGTGCCGTTCGTAGAAATCTCGACC
>JAWOGT010000345.1:0-2713 GCA_046496585.1 Halopseudomonas sp. | reverse complement strand
GCGGCAGTGAACTGCTGCTGGACGCCGACACCCTGTGCGTGCACGGCGACAATCCGGCGGCCGTCGAGGCGGTCAGACGGATTCGGGCCGCGATCGGTCGGGCCGCGATCGGTCGGGCCGCGAACGGTCGGGCCGCGATCGGCCAGGCATGAAGCCAGAGATTGAAACCGCCGCGCTGGACGTCCTCACGCTCCGCCTGTTCGACGCGGTTGCAGAAGCCAACATGCCCTGGCTGATCGCCGCAGGCGAGCGCCTGCGCGCGCAGTTTGCCGAGGCCCTGATCGATCTGGTGCCATCCTATACCACGCTGATGCTGCACTACGATGGCCAGCAGCTCAGCGAGGCCGCCGCCCTGCAACGCGTGCAGGCGGCCTTCGACGGCCTGCAGCCTGCCAGCACTCAAATTGAGGGCCGGCTGCAGCAGATCCCGGTCTGGTATGACCCCAGCGTCGGCCCGGACCTGCCGCGTCTGGCGCAGTTCAGTGGCCTGAGCGAGGCCGAGGTGATCGCGCGCCACTGCGCGCACGAATACCGCGTGTTTGCCTTGGGCTTTGTGCCCGGCTTTGCCTATATGGGCCTGGTCGAGCCCGAGCTGGCCGCCCCGCGCCTGAGCACCCCACGAAAAAAAGTTCCGGCCGGCAGCGTCGGCATCGCCGAACGACAAACTGCCGTGTACCCGCTGGTCTCGCCGGGCGGCTGGAATCTGCTCGGGCGCACCGCCACCCGCCTGTTCGACCCGCAACGCGACGGCTACAGCCTGCTCGCACCCGGTGATCGCGTGCGTTTTGTCGCCATCGACCGCGACACCTTTGTAGCGCAAGGCGGCGATGTCACACCGATGGACGTCACCCCGGATTGCGCCAAGCCGATGGACAACCGATGAGCGGCCTGCGCCTCGAAAAAACCCTCGGCCTGGCCCAGCTGCAGGATCAGGGTCGGTTTGGCGTCCGCCATCTGGGGGTAACCCAGGGCGGAGCGCTGGACTGGATTGCCGCTGGCTGGGCCAATTGGCTGCTGGGCAATGCTCCGGCTTGCGCCGTACTGGAAATGCCCTTTGGCGGCGTCAGCCTGCTCTGCCAGCAGCACAGCACGCTGGCACTCACCGGGGCGGACTTGTCCGCGACCCTGGACGGACTGCCGCTAGCCAGCTGGCAGAGCTTTGCGGTCGCGCCTGGACAGCACTTGGTCCTCGGCCCGCCACGCAGTGGTGTGCGCGGCTATCTGGCCGCGCCCGGCGGATTCGCTGCGCCGCTGGTATTGAACTCCCGCAGCGAGGTCCGCCGCGAGCACTTGGGCGGGCTGCACGGGGACGGCCGCGCGTTGCGGGCCGGCGACCTCTTGACCTTCGGCGACGCCAGACCCGCCCCGGCCACAGTGCCCCGGCAGCAGATTCCGGACTACCGTACGCCGGCCTGCCTGGGGGTGATTCTCGGCGCACAAATCGCGCTATTCAGCGGCCAGAGCCTGTTTCAGGTATTCAACCAACCCTGGCGGGTGGACCAGCGCGCCGACCGCATGGGGCTGCGTCTGCTCGGACCGGCGCTGCGCTACCAGGGCCCAGCGATCATTTCCGAGGGCATTCCCCTGGGCGCCATTCAGGTGCCCGCCGACGGGCAACCGATCATTCTGCTCAATGACCGGCAGACCATTGGTGGCTATCCGCGTCTGGGCGCATTGACCCCGGCCAGCGTCGCCCGGCTGGCGCAGTGCGTGCCCGGGCAAGCGCTACGGTTGCGGCCGACCACCAGCGCCAGGGCGCGCGTGCAGCGTGAGCTCATGCGCCAGGCACTCGCCCAGCCGCCAACCTGATTTAACTGAGCTGACTTAGTTAAACAAGGCTGCACCAACGCCAGGCGCACCGGTCACAGCGGCTGCGCCTTGTAGCGCGCCGGCGTCACCCCCTGCCAACGGCGGAAAGCCCGCACAAAGGCATTCTCATCGGAAAAGCCCAGCTGCTCGGCGATCTCCGCCGCGCGTTTGTCCGCGTGCAAGGCGTCGCAGGCGATCTGTTGTTGCACGCTTTCGCGCAGGCTCTTGAAGGACAACCCCTCCTCGGCCAGCCTGCGGTTCAGGTGCCGGCCACTGAGCTCCAGTTGTTCGGCAATCCGCTCCTTGCCCCAGCGCGGATGCGCTCTGACCAGCTGCTGCACCCGGGCACTCAGGCTATGCTGGCCCAGTTCGGTCAGGGTCTGATCAGCCAGCCGGCGCAGGTGCTCACGCAAGGCGCTATTGGCCTGGATCTGCGACAGCTCCAATTGCGCGGCGGGAAAGCCCAGATGGTTGCACGGCGCATTGAAATACAGCGGGCAATCGAGCAAGTGCCGATACTCTGCCAGCGGCGCCAAGGGGGCGTGCGCAAACCAGATCCCGCTCGGCTGAAAGCGCCCGCCCGTGGCCCAGCGCGTCAGCTTGAGCATGCTCGCCAGCACCGCCTCGACCCGCTCGGCCTGACGCACCGACAGGTGCGGCTGGTAGTCGATAGTCACCTGGTCAGCATGGCGATGCAGCTGAAATTCGCCACCGTCACCAATCACCGGAGCGTATTCGACCAGCTCTTCCAGCGCCTCGCCGAGAGTCTCGCAGGTCACCAGCAGCATGCCAACGCTGTCCAGATGCCCGACCTGAATTTCCAAACCCAGGCGCAGCCCGGCTAGCGGGTCGCCGCTGGCCGCGCAAAAGGCCTCCCACAACTCATCCTGCCAGCCCAGCGGCA
>JAWOGT010000317.1:0-2919 GCA_046496585.1 Halopseudomonas sp. | reverse complement strand
TACCTTGGGCCAGCCGGACCTGGGCCAGCCGGTAGAATACCTGGGGTTCACGCGGCGCGATGCGCATGGCACGTTCCAGACTCGATGAAGCCCCACCCAGATCGCCACGCGACTCCTGGCACTGCTGACGGTATCGCGTGACCAGGAGTCGCGTGGCGATCTGGGTGGGGCTTCCTCGAGTCTGGAGCGTGCCATGCGCATCGCTCCGCGTGAACCCCAGGTATTCTACCGCCTGGCCCAGGTCCGGCTGGCCCAAGGTAATGCCGCCCAAGCCGAACAGATGGCCCAGCGTGGCTTGTCCTTCGCAGCGGGGCGGCCAGCATTGCAGGCGGGGTTGTGGGAGTTGATTGCCCAGGCGCGCGAGCAGATGGGCAACCCTGCAGGCGCGGCTGAAGCGCGTCAGCGGGCCCGCGTCAATCTGTGAATGAGTCGCCTTGGGGCGAGATGGCGCAGGCATTGCTCGATCTTGAGCACGCCCTGCGCGAACTGGCTTTGTGGACTGCCGAGCCACCCACAGCGCAACGCCTGAATAGCACCACACCTTTCTGTGTCGATACCCTGCGCTTTGAAGAATGGTTGCAGTGGGTGTTTATCCCGCGCATGGCCGAGATCGCCGTACGGCGTGAGAAGTTAGCCGTCAGCGCCGGCATTCTGCCGATGGGTGAGCAGCGCTTTGCTCACTTGGGACGCCGCCAGCAATCGTTATTGAGCGTGCTGGCGCACATTGATCGGCTATCGCACGAACTGCTGTAGCCCTAGTTGTTGCAGTGGCTTTGCAGATCGGTTTTGGCCTGCTTGATCAGGGCCTGGCGCTCGTCTTCCCCAATACGCTCGACCTGACCCGCGTCGTTGGTGCGGCTCAGGCGTGGGTTGGTTTCCAGGGTGCGCAAGTTGGCCTGCAATTGCCCGCACTGTTCCTGGCGCTGGGCTTGCCTGGCTGTATCGATCTTCGCCTGGTTCTGGCCCGGCTCTGCGCTGGGCGCCTCAGGCTCGGACAAGGGCGCGGGAGCGCGCAGCGTACCGCCTGGTGGTGGGGCCGAGACGAGGTCGACACGTTGATAGCTTCTGGATTGCGGTGGCTGCTGTCCGAACTGGGCTATGCCTTGATCATCGACCCAGCGGTACATCTGGTCTGCCGTGGCCAGGCTGCTGAGCAGGCCAAGGGTCAGGGCAATGAGCGTCTTGTGCATGCGGTTTCCATCCCTGCTGGAGAAGTGTCGAGAGCCGCTACTATAGCCAATCCGGCAAAAAGGGACACAGCGGTGTCTTGACCGGGCTTAGTTGTGCGGCTTTTGTCTAACTTGGCTTGACTTGTCGCTTCCGAGTGTAAACAATTCGTGGTTCACATAAGCAGGCTGTTAACGGAACCCACACGGTCTCCGGGTCAGCTGGCTTTGTTGCTCAATCCAGGTGGCGAAACCCGCCGACCCCTGGCCTGGCCCCGCACGCGCTACCTCGCGCTGGGTGAGGCGGCTCCGGCATCACCATAGAGTCTGCCTCCATTGCACGTAGTCAAGCTGATGCATGACAACCACCGTTGTCAATGCTCTGCCGAGCAGTAAACAGGTACCCTGCTACCGTCCAGATGGCGAGTGGCAAGCTAGAGGTGATTCTAAAGTGGAGCTTTTATCCGGCGCTGAGATGGTCGTCCGCTCATTGCGTGACGAGGGTGTTAAATATATTTACGGGTATCCCGGCGGTGCCCTGTTGCACGTCTATGACGCGATTTTCCGACAGGACGATGTCGAGCACATCCTGGTGCGCCACGAGCAGGCAGCTGCGCATATGGCTGACGGCTACGCGCGCGCGTCGGGCAAGGCCGGCGTGGTGCTGGTGACGTCCGGCCCGGGTGCGACCAATACCATTACCGGCATTGCTACGGCGTACATGGATTCCATCCCCATGGTCATCCTGTCCGGTCAGGTCGCCAGCGATATGGTCGGTACAGATGCTTTCCAGGAAACCGACATGGTCGGTATCTCGCGTCCCATCGTGAAGCACAGTTTCATGATCAAGGATCCACGGGATATTCCGGAAGTCATCAAGAAGGCCTTTTATATCGCCCAGAGCGGTCGCCCTGGTCCAGTGGTCGTGGACATCCCGAAAGACATGACCAATCCGGCCGAGAAGTTCGAGTACAGCTACCCGAAGAAGGTCAAGCTGCGCTCCTACAATCCCGCCGTGCGCGGCCATTCCGGGCAGATCCGCAAGGCACTGGACCTGATGGTTGAGGCCAAGCGGCCAATCATCTATTCCGGGGGTGGCGTGATCCTCGGCGGCGCAGCGGCGCAACTGACCGAGCTGGCCCGTGAGCTGGGTGTGCCGGTAACCAATACGCTGATGGGTCTGGGTGCTTATCCGGGTACCGATCCGCAGTATATCGGCTGGCTGGGTATGCACGGCAGCTACACCGCCAACGTCAGCATGCACCACAGTGACGTGATTCTCTGCGTCGGGGCGCGGTTTGATGATCGGGTTATCAATGGCGCGAGCAAGTTCTGCCCGAATGCCAAGATCATCCATGTGGATATCGACCCTGCGTCCATTTCCAAAACCATTCGCGCGGACGTACCTATCGTGGGTCCGGTAGACAGCGTATTGACCGAGATGGTCGCCATGGTCAAGGAGCACAACCTGCGCCCGGCCAAGGAATCACTGGCCAGTTGGTGGAAACAGATTCGTGAATGGCGTGGCGAAGGCCGCATGTTCCCCTATGACGAGGGCGACGGCTCGATCATCAAGCCGCAGACGGTTATCGAGACGCTGTGGGAAGTCACCCAGGGCGATGCTTATGTGACCTCTGACGTGGGCCAGCATCAGATGTTTGCTGCCCAATACTATCCCTTTGACAAGCCCAATCGCTGGATCAACTCTGGCGGGCTCGGCACCATGGGCTTCGGTTTGCCCGCGGCCATGGGC
>JAWOGT010000211.1:0-6667 GCA_046496585.1 Halopseudomonas sp. | reverse complement strand
TCGCGGTCGTGTGACCAGTTACGGCACACTGGCGCGGCTCGCTGGAATGGGTCGAGGTGCACGGCTGGCCGGGCGCTGGCTTGGGCAACTGCCCGCCGATAGCGAGTTACCCTGGCATCGGGTTGTTAATAGTGTCGGGCAGCTGTCGCTGGCCGCCGATAACCCATCGGGGCAGGAACAGTATCAGCGCTTGATGGCCGAAGACGTCATCATCAACAATCGTCGCGTGGACATGAAAAAGTTCGGCTGGCCGGACTGAACGAACTAACAGGAGCAGCATGAACGACAATCAGCCCGCCGCCCAGGCGCCCCCGCAACGCGAAGGCTTGCGCGTTTATCTCAACCCCCGCGTTATCGGCATGCTGTTCCTGGGCTTCTCGGCCGGTTTGCCGTTACTGCTGGTGGGCGGCACCTTCAGCGCCTGGCTGCGGGATCTGGGCGTCGAACTGACCGCGATTGGTTTTCTCAGCTGGGTCGGCATTGCCCATTCAATCAAGGTGCTCTGGGCGCCGCTGATCGATCGTGCGCCCATCCCCCTATTGAGCCGCTGGCTGGGCCGACGGCGCTCGTGGATGCTGCTGGCACAAGTGGTTATCGCCATAGCCCTGCTCGGTATGGCCTTTACCGACCCCCGGGAAAACCTCGGACTGGTTGCGCTCTGGGCGGTGCTGGCAGCCTTTGGCTCAGCCTCTCAGGATGTCGCTATCGACGCTTACCGCGTCGAGGCCGAGGCCCGGCATCGGCAGGGCGCCATGGCGGCGACCTACGTTACCGGCTACCGGGTCGCCATTCTCGCGGCGGGGGCCGGCGCCTTGCATCTGGCGTCACTGGATAGCTGGAGCTCGGCCTACGCGGTCATGGCCGTGCTGATGGGTGTTGGCTTTATCACCACCCTGTTGATCGCCGAACCCCAGGTGCATATCACCCAGGCCACTGCCCTGCTGGAGCAACGCGTCAGCGATTATCTCGCGCATACGCGGCATGCCGGCTGGCGGCGCAACCTGACCGCCTGGTTTATCGGCGCCATGGTCTGCCCGTTTGCCGAATTCTTCCAACGTTACGGCAAAGCCGCGCTGCTGATCCTGGCATTCATTGCCACCTTCCGCATCAGTGACATCTTTATGGGCGTGATGGCCAACCCCTTCTACCTGGACCTGGGTTTCAGCAAGGCACAGATCGCCAACATCGCTGCGGCATTCGGGCTGGGCATGACGCTGCTGGGGGCGGCACTGGGAGGACTGCTGGTGGCCCGCTTCGGGATAGCCCCGATTCTGCTGGCGACGGCATTCATGGCACCGCTGACCAATCTGGCCTTCGCCTGGCTGGCGTACATAGGCCCGGAAAATTATGGACTGGTGGTCGCCATCATTGCCGATAACATTACCGGTGGGCTGGCTATTTCGGTGTTTATCGCCTATCTCTCCAGCCTGACCAACACCGCGTACACCGCTACCCAGTATGCGCTGTTCAGCTCGATCATGACTTTGCCGGGGCAGTTTGCCGCCGGCTTTACCGGGTTGCTGGCCGCCAACGTAGGCTGGATCAGTTTCTTCATGATCACTGCCCTGACCGGCCTGCCGGCCATTGTGTTGGCCTTTATGCTGCTCAAGCAGGCACACCCGGACAGGCTACGCCGTCCAGGAATCGATTGACGCTTTACCCGAGGGGCAGGTCAAAGCGGCGCCAAACAGGGCGCCGCCGGATGACTCGCTATTAGAAGTTGTAACCAACACCGACGCTGTAGAAGATAGCGCCATCATCATAGCGGTCGCGAGCGTCGCTGCCGCTCTTGAACAGGAATTGATATTCCATCAGCCCGGTAATGAATACATCGTCCTTGACCCAATGCTTCACACCGATCTCGGGACCGGCCATAAAGCTATCGTCTACTCCGTCACCGTACACACCACCAAGGCTTGCACCTATAAACGGACGGGTATTGCCAGTGCCAAAGTGGTAATCATAGAAAACCCGGGTGGAACCATCAAATTTGGTGCTTTCGCCTTCCGAGTCACGGATCCCGATGCTCTGACGCACACCCCATAAGGCGTCCTCACTCAGATACTCGCCCCAGCTACCCTGGAGAGCGATCCCAGTGTTATCAAAATCCTTATCACTGGACCCAGCACCACTCAGCGTGATCTCGCGATCACCTGTTGAGGGCGTGGCCATCCCGATAGCGGGAAGGAAGGCTGCGACGACCAGACTGGTTCTGAATATGTGCTTCATGGCTTTTTACCTTTTAATGTAATTAATGAAGAAGCGTGCACAAGTGCACGAGACTCATGTAATTGGACAAAAAAAAGACCTTGGTGTTCAGGTTTTTTCGCTTACCTTCGCGGTTAGCCGTACCCGGGCCAACAGCCGGATCGTTTAACGGTAGTGCCCGCGCATAAAAAAACCCGGCATCGGCCGGGTTCTCTCTGCACAGCGCCGATTTACTGTTCGGCGGCTTTTTCGGTTGTTTGCTCAACAGCTTGCGGCACCATGTGCAGGGTCCGCTGTGGGAACGGGATAGTGATACCCTCCTTGTCGAACGCCTCCTTGGCGCGCTCCTGCAACTCCCAGAACACGGGCCAATAATCTTCGGTCCTGGTCCACATGCGCAGGGACAAATCCACTGAACTGTCTCCCAGCGCGGTGAGCCACACCGCGGGCGCCGGATCCTGGTGCACTCGCTCATCGGCTTCGGCCAGTCCCAACAACAGGGCCCTGGCCTGCTTGACGTTATCGCCATAATCAATGCCGATATTGATATCGACACGACGGGTTGCTTGCCGTGAATAGTTGATGATGTTGCCATTGGACAAACTGCCGTTCGGCACAATGATGGTCTTGTTGTCCGGGGTTTTCAGCATAGTGAAGAAAATCTGGATACTGTCGACAGTGCCGGCAATCCCTTGGGCTTCAATATATTCGCCGACCTTGAATGGCCGGAGGATAAGTATCAACATGCCGCCGGCAAAGTTGGCCAGACTGCCTTGCAACGCCAGACCCACAGCCAGACCCGCGGCACCAATCAAGGCAATAAAGGACGTGGTTTCAACACCGATCATGCCAGCGACGCTGATCAACAGCAGAACCTTGAGACCAACGCCGATCAGGGTGCCGATAAAGCTGTGCAAGGTGCGATCCACGTGACGCTTTTCCAGCAGCACATGAACCCCGGAAGTAACCCGGCCAATAATCCACCAGCCAATCGCAAAGGTTATGATCGCTAACAACACTTGGCTGCCATACTCTAAAGCCAACGGCAACCAGGCCGCAGAAAGCTCTTCCATCTGCACCATCACATCTTCCATCCGTACACCTCTTGAATATCAATCGCGAAAATTATTGAACTGCAGTGGCATATCGACTTCAGCGCCGCGCAGTAACGCCATGACCTCTTGAAGATCATCACGCTTCTTGCCTGTCACGCGCACCTGTTCGCCCTGAATGGCAGCCTGCACCTTGGCCTTCGAGTCCTTGATCAGCGATACGATTTTCTTCGCCAGCTCCTTGTCGATACCTTCTTTCAATACCACATCCTGCTTGACCTGCTTGCCTGATGCAAAGGCCGGCTTGACTTCCATGCACTGGATATCGATCTTGCGCTTGACCAGGCTGAGCTTGAGCAGTTCAAGCATCTGCTCCAGCTGGAACTCGGCATCCCCGGTCATCAGCACGGTCAGCTCCTTGTCCTTGAACTCGAAATGGCCCTTGCCGCGCAAGTCGTAGCGCCGATCAAGGTCTTTCATCGCGTTATCGACCGCATTGGTCAGTTCATGTTTGTCCAGTTCGGACACCACATCGAAAGATGGCATGCACATACCTCAAATAAACAGTATTTTTATGACATACATTGCAAAATTACAGTATATCTTCATGGCATTATAACGTGAATTGATCAACTGACCGGGAGCCTTGCCATGCCCAACCCGCAACTGAGCATAATGGTGGTGGATGACACCAAGTTCAGCAGTGCGGTGATAGGCCATAATCTGACGCGCGCAGGTTATGCCGATATCCGTTTTGCCAACTCAGCCATGGACGCCCTGGCACTGCACGAGGAGCGACCAGCCAGCGTCATGGTGGCTGACTGGTTGATGCCCGGGATGGACGGGCTGGAATTGACTACCTGTATTCGCCAGGCAGACGAGCAAAGCGGCCATTACACCTATGTCGTGCTGCTGACCGCGCGTGAAGGCGACAATGTTCTGAGCCAGGCATTCGACCGAGGGGTGGATGACTTCATCAGCAAATCCGCCATGAACGAACAGCTGCTGCCGCGGATCTTTGCCGCCGACCGGATATCGCAGCTGATCAATCGCCTGCTGGACGAGAACCGCATGCTGGCGGACAACAACTCGCAACTGGAGGAGCACAACCTGGTAGATTACCTCACCGCGCTGGGCAACCGCCGCTACGCCTTGCAACGGCTCGGTGAAGTGTTGCGCAATGTCGACTCGCGCGGTGGTATCTGCTGCGTATTGTTGCTGGGCGTGCAAAACCTTCAGGAGTTGGGTCATAAACTCGGCGAGAGCGTACACCAGGAACTATTGCGCGGCATTGCCCGGCGCCTGCAGCAACTGGTCCGCCCCACCGACGTGATCACCCGGGTCGGCAATGACAATTTTGCCATCGTCACCCTGGCTGACGACCCTCAGGACTGCAAACCCAACAGCTTCAAACGGCTGCACGACGGCCTGAACCTCAAGGCGTTTAAAACCAGCGAGGGCTACCTCAGCGTCCGCGCGAGTATGGCCCTGTGCGTGGTTGACAACAAACAGCCGCTGCCGACCGCCGCCGAGCTACTCAACAAGGTAGAAAGGCAATTGGCCAGCGCCTACGAAACCAATCTGATTACCGAAGTACGCTGGTCTGTCGTAGAGGCTTGAGTATGGTGCATGTATTGGGCGCAGGCAGTCTGGGGCTTCTCTGGGCCGCCAGACTGGCCAACGCCGGCGTCGAGGTCAGGCTCATTCTGCGCGACGTTCAGGCTCTGCAGCGCTGGCAAGCTGCCGACAGTGCCCTTATGTTTGAACATGCCGGGCAGTGCCGGCGCGTGTTGCTTCCGGCACAACTGGCTGGCACGCCCGGCCAGCCGATCAGCCAGTTGCTTGTGGCGACCAAGGCTTATGCTGCACAAGCGGCATTGCAGAGCGTGGCCATGCGACTGCAGCCGGGGGCAAGCATACTCATGCTGCAAAACGGCATGGGCAGCCAGCAAGCCGCCAGCCTGGCCTTTGCGCAACAGCAGGTCCTGTATGCCAGCGTCACCGACGGTGCCTGGATGCCCGCCCCGGGACATGTCATCTGGGCGGGCCAGGGTCAGACCCTGATCGGCGACCCTGTTGGTGCGGCCTGCCCGCAATGGCTCAGGCAGATCGACCGGCAGACCATCGATTGGCAGTGGCACACGCAGATCCTGGATAGCCTTTGGCACAAGCTCGCGGTCAACTGCGCGATCAATCCCTACACGGCGCTGCATGACTGCCGCAATGGCGAGGTACCCGGCCGCGCTGGCGCACAGTTTGCTCTGCTGATCGACGAGCTGCATGCCTTGCTATGCAGCCAAACCTCTGGCTGCACCCGGGCCGAGCTCGGCGAGCGCATCCATCAGGTGATTGCCCGTACAGCGGCCAACAGCTCTTCGATGCGCCAGGACATCCATGCACGCAGGCGCACCGAAATCAGCTACATCACCGGCTACGCCCGCGGTGCCGCGCACCGGGCAGGCCTGGCGACGCCGGTGCTCGACCAACTGCACGGCGCATTGGAGACACATCTGGCAACGCTTGCATTGCCGAGCAACTGAGCCCGGCCTATGCCCTCGAGCCCAATCAGGCTAGCATTTGCACCTCCTTCTTTTACTGCAACGAGACCACAACATCATGGGTTACCGTTTGAGCAAGCTTTATACCCGTACCGGTGACGACGGTGACACCGGCCTCGCCGATGGCCGGCGGATTGGTAAGGATCATCCGCGCATCGAGGCCATGGGCAGTGTGGATGAACTCAACAGTCAATTGGGCATGCTCATTGCAGAACTGCAGAGCCAGCATCTGATCGCGCTGGGAGAGCTTCTGGGGCCCATACAGCATCGTCTTTTTGATCTGGGCGGAGAGCTGGCAGTGCCGGGCTATGAAATCATTGATGCTGCCGACGTGCTGGCGCTGGAGGCGCTGATCGACCAGTACAACGCCGACCTGGAGCCGCTAAAGAATTTCATTTTGCCCGGCGGCTCGCGCTGTGTGGCCGCTGCGCATCTGGCGCGCAGCGTGTGTCGGCGTGCGGAGCGGCGCTACCTGACGCTGGCCAACCATGAGGCTGTCAACCAACAGGCGCCGATCTACCTGAACCGCCTCTCGGACTTGTTGTTTGTCATGGCACGTACCATCGCCCGTCAGGAAAGAACACCTGAGGTACTCTGGGCACCCAAGCCAAAACCGGCTGACTGAACAACGCTGCGAGATTTTTAGATCAGCCGGTGGGCAGCCAGTGCACCGGCCTGGATCAGACGCGAAAGGCGCTGATGATGTGTTGCAGGTCCTTGACCAACTGCGCCATCCGGTTGCTCGACTGCTCAGCCTGACGCGCGCCCTCTGCCGTTCTTTCGCCGGCCTGGTTGATCTGCACAATAGTGTGGTCGATGTCATGGCTGACAGCAGTCTGCTGTTCCGCC
>JAWOGT010000012.1:0-3899 GCA_046496585.1 Halopseudomonas sp. | reverse complement strand
CGGCCGCACCACCTGCTCGACCGTGCGCCCGGCATGTTCGGCCTCATAGGTCCCGGGCGTGGCGGAGACGAAAATCGCCTGGGGCGAGATCAGTTCCCATTCGTCAAAGCGCATTGGCCGGTTATCCAGCGCCGACGGCAGGCGGAAACCGTAATCCACCAGCGTTTCCTTGCGCGAGCGGTCGCCCTTGTACATGGCGCCGACCTGGGGCACGGAGACGTGCGACTCGTCAATAATCAGTAACGCATTCTTTGGCAGGTAGTCGAACAGCGTTGGCGGCGCTTCTCCGTGACCGCGGCCGGACAGGTAGCGGGAGTAGTTCTCGATGCCGTTGCAGTAACCCAGCTCAAGAATCATCTCCATATCAAAGCGCGTGCGCTGCTCAAGGCGCTGGGCTTCAACCAGTTTATTCTGGCTTTTCAGCACTTCCAGACGCTCGGCCAGCTCAACCTTGATAAGCTCCACAGCGCCCAGCAATTTCTCCCTTGGCGTTACATAATGTGATTTAGGATAGATAGTTACGCGCGGAACCTTACGTAATACTTCACCTGTAAGCGGGTCGAAATAACTGATGGTTTCGACTACGTCGTCGAACAGCTCAATACGAATGGCTTCCAGATCCGATTCCGCCGGGAAGATGTCGATCACATCGCCGCGCACCCGGTAATTGGCCCGCGACAGCTCCATATCGTTACGCTTGTATTGCAGTTCAGCAAGGCGCCGCAGCAGCGAGCGTTGGTCCAGCTGATCACCGCGGTCCACATGCAGCACCATACGCAGGTAGGACGCCGGATCACCCAGGCCGTAAATCGCTGATACGGTGGCGACAATGATTGCATCAGGCCGCTCGAGCAGCGCCTTGGTCGCCGAGAGACGCATCTGCTCGATATGGTCGTTGATCGATGCGTCCTTCTCGATAAAGGTATCCGAGGACGGCACGTAGGCTTCAGGCTGATAATAGTCGTAGTAGGAAACGAAATATTCGACCGAATTATTCGGGAAGAACTCGCGGAATTCCCCGTACAACTGCGCTGCCAGGGTCTTGTTCGGCGCCATGATGATCGCCGGGCGCTGTACCTGCTCGATCACGTTGGCGATAGTAAAGGTCTTGCCAGAGCCAGTTACCCCGAGCAGGGTCTGATGCGACAACCCGGCTTCCAGGCCTTCCACCAACTGCGCGATGGCCGTCGGCTGGTCGCCGGCGGGCTGAAAACGGGTGTGTAGCTTGAACTGGCTCATGTATCTTGGCTTCCGCGGGTGAAAATCGGTGACTACTATAGCACTGCGTGCGTCCTGCTTCTGACACCCGTGACCGGCAAAGGGTTTCAGCATGCTGCGCTCGCTCTGCACTCGCGCCCGCCGAGTTGTCTGTTTATAATGGCCGCCGGTTACACCCACCCACCTGCTTTGAGTTTGCTTATACCATGACTCTGTTCTCCCCTATTGAAATGGCTCCACGCGACCCGATTCTTGGCCTGAACGAAGCCTTCAATGCCGATACCCGAGCTGACAAGGTCAACCTGGGTGTCGGGGTGTATTACGACGAAAATGGCAAAGTGCCCTTGCTGCGCGCGGTACAGGCCGCAGAAGAAGCGCGGGTTGCTGAACATGCCGCGCGTGCCTACTTGCCCATGGAGGGCCTGGCGCCCTACGACCAAGCAGTGCAGACGCTGCTGTTCGGTAACGACTCGCCGCTGCTGCAATCCGGCAAGCTGATTACCGCGCAAGCACTGGGCGGCACCGGCGCATTGAAACTGGGTGCAGATTTCCTCTATCGCTTGCTCGACAAGCGTCTGGTGGCGATCAGCGACCCGAGTTGGGAGAACCACCGGGCGCTGTTCGAAGCCGCCGGGTTCGATGTAGTCAACTATCCGTATTACAACCCATCGACCCATGGGGTCGATCTGGAAGGCATGCTGCAAGGTATTGCAGCCTTGCCCGAAGGCAGCGTGGTGTTACTGCACGCCTGTTGCCACAACCCGACCGGCGCCGACCTGAGTCTGGCCGACTGGACCCGCGTGATCGACGTAGTCCAGCGCCGCAAACACGTGCCTTTCCTGGATATCGCCTACCAGGGTTTTGGTGACAACTTGCAGGACGACGCCATTGCCGTGCGCCTGTTCGCCGAATCCGGCTTGCCGATGTTTATTGCCAGCTCCTTCTCCAAGTCTTTCTCGCTGTATGGCGAGCGCGTAGGCGCCCTGACGCTGGTGACCGAAAGTAAGGTAGAGAGCGCGATGGTCCTGTCACAGCTCAAGCGAGTGATCCGCACCAACTACTCCAACCCACCTACCCATGGCGCCAAGATTGTAGCAGCAGTGCTGAACGACCCCGAACTCTACGCCCAATGGGAAGACGAACTGGCCGAGATGCGCGACCGCATTCGCCAGATGCGCCAGGCGCTGGTGGATAAGTTGGCTGCCGCGGGTGTGAGTAAGGATATGGATTTCATCCGTCTGCAACGCGGCATGTTTTCCTATTCCGGCCTGACTCAGCTTCAGGTCGCGCTGCTGGCCGAAGACTTTGGTATCTATGCCGTGGGTAGCGGGCGTATCTGCGTAGCAGCACTGAACCACGGCAACATTGACCATGTCGCCAACGCAATGGCCCACGTCCTACTGACCACCAACAGCTGATTCAGAAGCTGTACACTTTGTTAAAAGGTCACTCCAAACCGTTGACTTGGATGATATTTTTGATAAAGTGCGCAGCGTCCGATCCGCGATAGCTCAGTTGGTAGAGCAAATGACTGTTAATCATTGGGTCCCAGGTTCGAGTCCTGGTCGCGGAGCCATTATTGAAAAAGCCTGTGCTGATGCACGGGCTTTTTTCTGCCTGGGATTTGCTCAGTGATGGGGGATTGGGTTGCGGCAGCGGTACCGAGCCCTGGCATAAGGTCAGCTGGGATCCCCGCATTCGCGAGGATGACCGGGGAGTATGGGCGAACACCGGCGCGAAACGGGCCTCCTGTCTTCCTAGGTTTCTGCCGCTACCACAGGCTAACGAACGATCCGCGTGGGCCGTCCTGACCTGGTCATTCCCGCGCAGGCGGGAATCCAAGCGGAGTGATACAAGTTCCGCCAGGATTCCTGGCAAGCAAGCCGTCAAGCCTGCTTACTATAAACCGGGCACATGGATTACAGATCAAACCGTGCCGTAGCAAAAGCGCTTCCACCTAGAGCTTCAAGCCCCGACTGATAATCTCTTTCATGATCTCCGAGGTGCCGGCAAAAATGCGCTGAATCCGCGCATTGGCATACATGCGGCAGATCGGGTATTCCCACATATAACCCGCGCCACCATGCAGCTGCACGCCCTCATCGACCACCCGGCCCAACAACTCAGTCGTAAAGAGTTTGGCCTCGGCAGCGATTTCAGCAGTCAGCTTCTTTTCGTTATGGTCCATCACGCAGCGGTCGACGAACACCTGCGCCACGTCAATCTGCGTACGCATCTCGGCCAGTTTGAAGCGGGTGTTCTGAAAGTCCGCGACTGCTCGGCCAAACGCCTTGCGCTCTTTCACATAGTCGACGGTCGCCTGAAATGCTGCCTCGGCACCGGCGACGGCGCCACAGGCGTTGGTCAGGCGCTCTTGGGCGAGCATTTGCATCAGGTAGATAAAGCCAGCCTTGCCGTCGCCGAGCAAATTCGCCTTGGGCACTTTGACGTCGTTGAAAAAAAGCTCGGCGGTGTCCTGGCTGTGCATGCCAAGCTTCTTCAGCTTGCGCCCGCGCTCAAACCCGGGCATGCCGCGCTCGACCAGAAATAGCCCCATGGCGTGCTTGTTGTCCGGATCGGTCTTGGCCGCGACAATGATCAGGTCACTGAGCAATCCGTTGGAGATATAGGTCTTGGCACCATTGAGCAGATAGTGATCACCTTTATCCACCGCGCTGGTG
>JAWOGT010000244.1:0-6582 GCA_046496585.1 Halopseudomonas sp. | reverse complement strand
GCCGCCAACGACCGGCGCCTGGCCTGGCTGACGCGCGAGATCGCTGCGATCCCGCATATCCGCCGACTTCGCGTGCATACCCGGCTGCCAGTGGTCATTCCGCAACGGGTCACTCCCGCGTTACTGGATGCCCTGTGCGGGACGCGTTTACCGGTAACCATGGTATTGCACTGCAATCATGCCAACGAAATCGACCGGCACCTCGGCGCAGCCGTGCAGCGCCTGCGTGCCGCCGGCATGACGCTACTGAATCAGGCGGTATTGCTTAGCGGGGTCAATGATCAGCTTGAACAACAGTTGGCGCTGAGCGAAGCACTAGGCGATCAAGGGGTTCTGCCCTATTATCTGCACGTACTGGACCATGTGAAAGGCGCCGGACACTTTCATGTCGAGGACCAGCAGGCCCAATTGCTGGTCGGTCAGATGCTCAGCCGGCTACCTGGCTTTCTGGTGCCCCGGCTGGTGCGTGAAATTGCCGGGAAGGCCGGGAAATCACCGCTGCCAGTAGAGCTGGTTGACATAGCCCCCTGTCGCAGCGTGGACTAGGTCAGCGGTGGATCCCGCTGCCGAGTCCCACTTCGCGCTTGGCCGTCTTTGCTGATAAAGTATCGAATGACGCGCTGACGTTCTGGAGAACCCGTTTTCAACGTACCGGGACGTGGCCTGAACCGCTTGTTTTGGATATGACTGTTATATGGATAGCACCACGCAAAAATTGAATTTGCGGATACCTCAACAGACGCTCAGTGCCCTGAGCTTTGCCGAGGGCAGTGAAAAAGGCATCACCCATTGGCTGGCCAACCTGCCCAAGGCCAACATCGGTGAGACTGCGCGCCAGTTGTATCAAGGTCTTATTGAAATCAATCAGCTGGATATCGCCGCAGACAAGCGTCTGGCCATTCTCGAACGGATCCGCCCGAATGTTCACTATGTGTGCAGTGCGTTGGCCAAATACTATCTCGGGCAGTCGATCGTTCTCGAGGACAAGCCGCGCAAGGTCGCGAATCTGTCCCAGTCATTGCAGAATCACCTGGCCAACGGCTACAAGATCGTCGTCGCCCAGGAGCACAGCATCAAGTCCCGTGATCACGCCGCGCTGGTCAGCATGGCGATACAGCGCGCCATGCGCGGCTTGTGCGGAACACTATTGCGCGCCTTCCAGCTGTACTGCCCGGCGGCCGACGGCGTATGGCTGGAGTTGCACCAGCTTTACCAGCTGGCGCGCAGACGGGATCTGCACCAGCTGCCAGTGACCGATAGCGAAAGCCAGGGAGGCAAAGCCCTGAGCATTGAACAATGCTATGTGATTGCGCTGTTAATGGGCTCGGCTCGTCCGAATCAGATGCGTCAAAGTGCTATGGGCCGATTGTTCGTTACCCTTGAGGACTGGTCGCACATGGCCGTGCTGGTCAAACCTGACGACTCACGTGCGTTGTTTGTCGTCAATCCGGCGATGGACTGCCCGCCCCGCTACCGCTCACTTATCCGTGAGGAAGATATGACCAATAGCCTGGGTCTGTGCACCCAGCGTCTGGTCGAAGGCATCAAGGAATACATGATCAGTGGCGGTGACGGCCGCGGCAGCCTGCAGATACCCGAGGGCTTCGGCGTCGATTTGCTGCAGCACGTCAGCCAGTCCTGGGGCGACCTGGCCGAGCGCACCTTTAACCGGGTTCCCGGCAGAGGCATTCTCAAGCTCAGCATCGGCATGAGTGCCACGCATTTCCGTATTGCCCGCATGCCCTTCTCGCGCTTTATCAATGCAGATGAAAAGGATACCAACCCGTTCTCCGACGCAGCGCTGCGCGAACGTCACAAGGACGGCTGGAGCGGAGCGTTTGTCGGCGTGAAGGCGGCACTAGACCTGAGCCCCAGCAATGTCGAGCAGATCGATTACAACAGGCTGCCCGGCGCCACCAGCCAGGAAGAGAATGACCACAGCTTCCCGATCCACACCTTGCCCATCGTCAATCACAGCCCCGGCGGTTTTTGCCTGACCTGGCCCAAGGAGGTTCCCAAGCAACTGCAAGCGGGTGAGCTACTGGGTGTTCAGGAAGAGAGCGAGCAGGACTGGAGCCTGGCCGTGGTGCGCTGGATACGCCAGGTACGCGGCGGCGGCACGCAGATGGGTATCGAACTGGTGGCGCCCCATTGCACCCCCTGCGCCGTCAAGCTGATCCGCAAAACAGAACAACCCAGCAACTACCTGCGCGGCCTGATCCTGCCTGCAGTTGCCGCGATAGACCGACCCTCGACACTGATCGCCCCGCGGGTGCCGTTCCAGGTCAACAGCAAAGTCATGGTCCTGCAGGGTCATCGTGAGCTGCGCGGGTATCTGACTGACAGAGTGGCCGCCACCGGCAGTTTCAGCCAGTTCGAATACAAGCTACTTGAACCTTTGCATGATCAGCAGGGCAAACCCGAGCCGGGCAGCACATCATTAACCAGCAGTGGCGAGCATGACTTTGACTCGCTCTGGAAGTCTCTGTAAATTCAGGTTCTTAGGGATTGATCCGGCCACGGATCAGGATGGGACAGCACTCCGGCAGCGGTCCGACATCCGGGATTATCTTAGCCAACATGGGCTGGTCAGTGTGCCGGCCGTTTAGACCTGGAAGACCATGGGCACAAACGCAAGCGCAATCCGACTATTGATCCTTGAAGATTCGCAGAATGACGCCGAGCACCTGGTTAGTCTGCTGCGCAATGCCGGGCACGCGACCCGCGCGCATCGCATTACCTCCATTGAAGATCTTCAGGAATGCCTGCTGCAAACCTGGGATTTATGTCTGGCCGTGCCGAAAACCAGCTTCATGAGCGCCACCGAAGCCTGCGAGCTGATGGCGCGGCAGTCCCGGGACATTCCCTTTGTGCTGATAAGCCCGCAAGCTGGCGATCAGGAGCGTACCCAGGGCATGCGCAGCGGCATGCGCGATGTCATCGCGGACAGCGCCGAAGCGCTGCTGACCATCGTGGTCAAGCGTGAACTGGCCAGCCTGGAGGCCCGCCGCCAACTGCGCATAGCCGAACAAGGCCTGCGCGAGGCCGAGAAGCGCTGCCAACTGCTGCTCAACAGCTCGGTCGATGCCATCGCCTATGTACACGACGGCATGCATATTTACGCCAATCGCGCCTATATTCGGCTGTTTGGCTATGACGACGCCGAGGATCTCGCCGCCGAACCCATGGTCGGCCTGATTGCCGGCAAGGACCAGGCTGCATTCAAGACCTTCCTGCGCAGCTACAGCGCCCAGGGTGACAAGAACGAAATGCGTTGCAGCGGCATGGACATCGACGGCAAAGCATTCCCGATCATGCTGGCTTTTACCCCGGCCAGCTATGATGGGGAGCCCTGTACCCAAGTGGTCATCCGTGCAGAAACGGCCAGCGCCGAATTTGAAGAGAAACTCAGGGTCATGACCAGCAAGGATCTGGTGACCGGTCTGTACAGCCGCGCCTATTTTCAGGAACAGCTGGGCAAGGTAAGTGAGCAGGCCGTGCGTGCTGGCCAGGCCAGCACGCTGATTTACCTGAGCATCGACAATTTCAATGCGGTACAGAGCGACGTGGGGATTGGCGGCTCAGACCTTATCCTCAGCGACCTCGCCTTGATGCTGCGTCAGGCCTTCCCCGCAGATACCCTGATCGCGCGCTTCAGCGATGACGCCTGCAGTATTCTGCTGGCCGGCAAGGAGCCGGAAACGGTCGCCGCGATGCTCGATGAATTGCGCCGCAAGATCGAAGCCACGCTATTTGAAGCCAACGGACGGACCGTACAGATCACCGTCAGTATGGGTATCTCTGCAATCAGCGAAACCAGCCCGAAACCGGAAGAGGCCATCGACCGCGCCCACCGACTCGCCGACCAGATCAGCCAGACCGGCGGTAACGCCATGCGGATATTCAATCCGCTGGAAGAACTGGCGCACCAGGCCAACCGCGGCAATCTGATCGCCCTGGTCAAGCACGCCCTGGAAACTAACGGTTTAAAGCTGCAGTTCCAGCCAATCATCAGTCTGCGGGGCGATAACTCCGAGCACTACGAAACCTACTTGCGGCTGATCAACGGGCAAGGCGAGGAAGTCCCTGCCGCCGATTTTCTGCCCGCAGCCCAGGAAGCGGGTTTGGCCCTGGAGATTGATCGCTGGGTCATCACCCAGGCGATCCAGCTCCTGGCCAAGCACCGTGCAACTCACGCCAACACGCTAATGCTGCTCAATCTCAGCAGTGCCAGCCTGCAGGACGCCGAACTGGCACCATGGCTAGCCGAGCAATTGAAAGCCAGTCGCCTGCCACCTGACAGCCTGATATTCCAGTTCAATGATGCCGACGCCAACACCTATATGAAGCAGGCCAAGACATTGACCGAGTCGCTGCACCGCCTGCACTGCAAGGTCTCTCTCAGCCACTTTGGTGGCGCGCTGAACCCCTACGCCGCGCTCAAGCATCTGCATGTGGATTACATCAAGCTGGACGGCTCATTCAGCCGCGAGGTGTCCGACCCGGAGGCAATCGAGGCCCTCAAGGAAATGGTCACCACGCTGCATGCACAGGGCATGCTGACCATTGTGCCGCATGTCGACAGCGCAAGCATGATGCCGCTGTTATGGCAAGCGGGCGTCAACTACATACAAGGGCATTACCTGCAATCGCCCAGCAACAGCATGGACTTCGACTTTTCCGCAGACTAACTGTTCAGCCGCATGGCCTGCTGCAAACAGTAGCAGGCCATGCTGCTGGCGCCGGGTCAGAAGCCTTCGCGATCCCTGAACCCGAGCAGATAGAGAATGCCATCCAGGCCCAGGGTCGAGATGGCCTGCTTGGCCGACTGCTTGACCAACGGTTTGGCTCTGAAGGCCACGCCCAGACCGGCAATCGACAACATGGGCAAATCATTGGCGCCGTCGCCGACCGCAATCGTCTGCTCCAGACTGATACCCTCACGTTCGGCCAGTTCGCGGAGCAAATCCGCCTTGCGCTGGCCATCGACAATCGGCTCGAGCACTTCACCAGTGACCAGGCCATCCTTGACCAGCAGCGCATTGGCATACACATAATCAATGCCGAGTCGCTGCTGCAACTGCTCGGCAAAATAGCTGAAGCCGCCGGACAGGATGGCCGTCTTGTAACCCAGGCGCCGGAGCTGGCTGATCAAGGTCTCCGCGCCCTCGGTCAGCCGCAGAGACGCGCCAATCTCTTCCAGCACCGTCACCGGCAAGCCCTTGAGCAAAGCCATACGCTCACGGAAGCTCGCCTGAAAGTCCAGCTCGCCGCGCATCGCCCGTTCAGTAATCGCCGACACCTGATCGCCAACCCCGGCGGCTTTGGCAAGCTCGTCAATCACCTCCGCATCAATCAAGGTCGAATCCATATCAAACACCACGAGCCGACGATTGCGGCGGAAAATACTGTCTTGCTGGAAGGCGATATCCACATTCAGCTGCTGGGCAATGGTCAGAAACTCGGCGCGCAGCGTGGCTGGATCGGACGCTTCTCCGCGCACGGAAAACTCGATGCAGCCCTTGCCCTGATCTGCCGGCAAGCCCTCGGGAATGCGCCCGGAAAGACGGTCGATATGGTCGATATTCAAGCCGTGACGCGCGGTGATCGCACTGACTTGGGCAATATGCTCGGCGGTCACCCGGCGCGCCAGCAGCGTGACGATATGCCGTGGCTTGCCCTGCCCGGTCACCCAGCGACTGTATTCATCAGCACTGACAGGGGTGAACCGGACCTGCTGATCGAGTTCGTAGCCACGAAACAGCACATCCTTGAGCACGTCGGCCATGCCCTCCTGCCCGGCCATCTCGACTAGAATGCCAAAGGATAACGTATCGTGAATAACCGCTTGACCGATATCCAGGATATTCACTTCGGCCCTGGCCAGAATGCCCGTCATGGCGGCGGTCAACCCGGGGCGATCAGGGCCGGTGATGTTGATCAGGACAATTTCCTTCAAAGGGGGCCGCTCCAGTCTAGAGATATGTTCGCGCATGGTCGTCTATTCTACCTGTAATTGCTCAGCCGCTCACAGATGCAGCCTGTTGCCCTCAGGTCGGAATAGCTATACTGCGCGGAGAGTTGGCACTGAAGCCTGATTCCGACCTTTCCCACTGACCGAGTCCCACTTTGAACCCGACACCCCCCCCCTCCGACAATCTGTTCCTGCGCAATTATACGGCCTTGCGCCAGCACAGCTTGAAGCTGACAGGCAAGCTGCTCATGCTTGCCTTGCTGCCGCTGATGCTGCTGATGTTGTGGATGGGGATCCTCGCTGCGGTTGAACTGAGAAACAGCATCGCGACCCAGGCCGATGCCATCGGTGATGTTCTGGCGCGTCAGATAGCCGCTTCGGTGGCCGAGCCACTGGCCGCCAATGACCAGTTAAGCCTGAATATCATGCTGGCTCAGTGGCAACAGAACCCACTGATTGCGCATACGCAGGTGTTTACTGCGGAAAAGCGCATGATCGCCGAAGCCGGGGATCGCATCAGCACAACGCGCATGGCGCCGGGCCAAGGTCAGTTTAGCGCTGCCGTGCATATTCAGGACAAGCTGGCCGGCCAGGTACGCCTGAGTCTG
>JAWOGT010000361.1:0-3411 GCA_046496585.1 Halopseudomonas sp. | reverse complement strand
GGTGTGCGCAGAGCTGACGTGGTCGCCCATGATATTGGCGGTGGCATTGCACAGTTGATGGCGGTGAACTATCCAGAGAAAATTCGCAAACTAGTATTGATGGACAGCGTTTGTTTTGATTCATGGCCCATTCCCGAGTTCAAACCGTTAATGGAGCCCGGCGCTGAACAGGCGATGAGTCTGGATGAGTTCGTGGCGATGATGCGTGATTTCATGCCGCAGGGTGTTCACAACACAGCCGTGATGACCGATGAGTTGATCAATATGTATCTGCAGCCATGGTCCAGCGAAGACGGCAAACGGGCTTTTTTTCGTAATCTTAGGCGCTTGAACTGCGAATACACCCAATCCATTACCCCCGCACTTGCAGACCTAGGCCAGCAAACACTGGTGATCTGGGGTGACCAAGATCCCTTCCAGAAACCGGAGTATGCACAAAAATTGACCGACGCCATCCCCAATGCAGAGCTGACCTGGATCAAGGACGTCGGCCATTGGTTGGTCGATGAAAAGCCAGATGAAATCGCCGAGCGGATCAACCAGTTCCTGGGTTGAGCAATAAGCACACAACACCCCCTGAGTTCATAAAATAAGTGCATGAACTCAAGGGCTAAAACCGACGATTCTCCAAGCGCCGTAGATTAACCGACTGGCGCCAGGCTGTAACACAACCGCGTTTCATGTCTCAAAGAAACAGCTCTCAAGAGCAACTATCGCAATCCATGCCACCCGTCCTCTGTTGTGAAGATCTGGCCGATTGTTTGGCCAAACAGCACGTCGAGGTTAGCGCGCCCAAGGCGCAATTATCCGCACGTTCATATATGCTACAAAACGTGGATCTTTCATGAGCCCTCGCAAGCTTGCTGTATTAATAGTCATTGCGGCTTTGGTGGTGGGCTTTTTCGCCTTCGACCTCGGCCAACACCTCAGCCTGGCCAACCTTCAGGTGCAACAAGCTGCGCTACAGGCTCAGGTAACCGCCAATCCCTGGTTGGCGGGCAGCTTGTTTTTTGTGCTGTATGTCCTGTTCACCGCACTGTCGCTACCTGGCGCGGTGTTGCTGACGTTGGTCGGCGGGGCGCTGTTCGGCCTGCTCGGCGGCACCTTGCTGGTGTCATTTGCCTCCACGCTGGGCGCGACTCTGGCCATGTTGATCAGTCGCTTTTTGCTGCGCGATTGGGTACAAGCCAAATTCAGTCAGCGCCTGGTCAAGATCAATCAGGGAATTGAACGCGAAGGCGCGTCTTATTTGTTTGCCCTGCGCCTGGTACCGGCTTTTCCGTTCTTTCTGATCAACCTGGCCATGGGCTTGACCAAGCTGCCGGCGCGCACTTATTGGTGGGTCAGCCAGCTGGGCATGCTACCCGGTACCCTGGTGTTCGTGAATGCCGGCCGGGAGCTGGGCCAACTGGACTCGCTGAGCGGAATTCTTTCCCCGGGTCTGCTCGGGGCCTTTGTGCTGCTCGGTTTGCTGCCGATTCTCTCGCGCAAGCTGCTGGCTTTCTTCATGGCACGCAAGGTCTACGCCGGCTGGCTCAAACCCAAGGTGTTCGATCGCAACATGGTAGTGATCGGTGCCGGTTCCGGTGGTCTGGTTTCGGCTTATATCGCCGCGGCGGTAAAGGCCAAGGTCACCCTGATCGAAAAGCACCAGATGGGTGGTGACTGCCTGAACACCGGTTGCGTGCCATCCAAGGCGTTGCTGCGCTCAGCCAAATTCGCCAACGAGATGAAGAAGGCCGAACAATTGGGCTTCAAGCCGGTTACCAGCGAGGTGGATTTCGCTGCAGTGATGCAGCGCATTCAACGCGTGGTCGCCGATATTGAGCCGCATGACTCGGTTGAGCGGTATACCGGTCTGGGCGTGGAGGTAATCGAGGGCGCAGCGAAAATCACCTCGCCGTGGACGGTGGAGGTCAATGGTCAGCGCCTGAGTACGCGCTCCATCGTGATTGCCACCGGAGCCCGACCCTTGGTGCCGACGATTCCGGGCATCGAGCTGGTGGCTCCGTTGACCTCGGATAATGTCTGGGATTTGCGCGAGCAGCCCAAGCGTTTGCTGGTGCTCGGCGGCGGGCCCATTGGCTGCGAACTGGCCCAGGCCTTTCAACGCCTGGGGAGCGCGGTGACCCAGGTGGAAATGACCGAACGCCTGCTGGTGCGCGAAGACCTCGAGGCCAGTGACGCGGTAATGGCTAGCCTGCGCCACGATGGGGTAGTGCTGCGTTTGCAGCACAAGGCGGTGCGTTTCGAGGTGGTCGATGGCCAGCGGCAGATGATTTGCCTCAACCTGGCCGATAATCGCGAGGTCGCCATCGGCTTCGATCAGGTGCTGGTGGCCCTGGGCCGGGTGGCCAACGTCAAGGGCTTTGGCGCCGAGGAGCTAAAACTGGAACTGCGCGCCAATGGCACCCTGGAAGTCGACGAATACCTGGCCACTCGCTTCCCCAACATCTTCGCCGTGGGCGATGTGACCGGCCCCTATCAGTTCACCCACGCCTCGGCGCATCAAGCCTGGTTTGCTGCGGTGAACGGCTTGTTCGGCGGCTTCAAGCGCTTCAAGGTGGACTACCGAGTGATCCCCTGGGCGACCTTTACCGACCCGGAAGTGGCCCGCGTGGGCCTTAATGAACAGGATGCCAAGGCGCAAGGCATTGCCTATGAAGTTAGCCACTTCGGCATTGATGAGCTCGACCGCGCCATCGCCGACGAGGCTGCGCATGGTTACGTCAAGGTGCTCACCGTGCCGGGTAAGGACCGCATCCTCGGCGTGACCATCGTCGGCGAGCATGCCGGCGAGCTGATCGCTGAATACGTCGCGGCCATGAAGCATGGTTACGGTCTGAACAAGGTGCTGGGCACCATTCACATCTACCCGACCCTGGCCGAAGCCAATAAAGCCGCGGCGGGGGAATGGAAAAAGGCCCACGCACCCCAGCGTGTATTGCGCTGGCTGGGCATCTTCCACGAATGGCGGCTGGGCGGCCGTCAGGCAAGCATCACGCCGGAATTGACCGCGGACCAGAAAACCGTGTAGCCAACAAAGTCGATCTGTCACGCCTCTCTCAGCCGGCAGATCGACAAGCAATGCAGTTCCCATACTCGCCCGACCACTCCGGTCGTGGTGGACAACCATGGCTGGGGCACGAGCCCGGCCATTACAAGGAGAAGTTGTAATGAAAATCTGGACCCTGATGCTGCTGCGTGTATCGCTTGGCTGGTTGCTGGTTATCTGGGGCGCCGACAAGGTGTTCAACGTCGAGCACGGCATGGCGGTAGCCAACAAGTTCTACTTCGGTTTTCTCCCCGCCGAGGGCGCGTTGCAGGTGGCGGGTGTGCTGCAGATACTCTTGGGCTTGGCGGTAGTCGTGGGTTTTGCCCGGCGTTGGGTTTACCCGGCGCAGGTCCTGT
>JAWOGT010000082.1:0-8807 GCA_046496585.1 Halopseudomonas sp. | reverse complement strand
GGTTTTTGACCGCGCCCTGCAGCCTCAGGTTCTGACTTAACTGATACTGGCTGGTCAGGTCAAAGACGGTGTACGAGCTGATTTTTCCACCCCAGATGCCGCCCGCTGCGTTGGCCGGAATATCCGAGGTGTTGCTTGGGTCGCCGTACTGCTCACCCTGGTAGTGAGCATTGAGCCCATTGGTCAGCTTGCCCTGGCTGTGACTCAGTCCTACGTTGGCCAAATACTTGGGCGCGTAAGGCAGCCGGTTGCCTTGATTCTCACCGCTCTTGAATTCCGACACGGGCACCCAGGTGACGTTCGAATCGAGTCTGAAGCCCATGCCCAGCTCATAACCCAGAGCGGCTTCCAGCCCGTAGTGGCGGGTTTCGCCGGCATTGGACTGCGACAGATTTGGATCGCTGTTGCCGGTAACCACCTGGTTCTTGAAGTCCATGTAGAAGCCAGTGACTTCGTAGTTCATGGGGCCTGACGCGCCGCGCACCCCCAGCTCGTAGTTGATGGAACGCTCGCCATCCAGCTTCTGATCGGTCAGTCCGTCCAGCGCAACGCCGTTGGACGCGGGTGAGAAAGCCCGGTAAACGCCACCATACAGCTGGGCAGCCGGGGTCAGCTGGTAGGTTGCGCCAATGCCGGGTAGCAACTCGGTGTTGGTCGTATCGGCCGTTTTATTATTTTGCGTCAGTACCTTGCGTTCTTGCTGGTAGGACTCGATGCGCAGACCGGGTGTGACGGCAAAGCGATCAGAGAAAACAATCCGGTTCTGTACATAACCGGCAATGCTCTGTGCTGAATCCTCAAGGTGCCGGGTGTTTTCACCCGTGCGGTCCTGGGCTCGGGTAGCGCGGATCTGCCGGTCGTCAGACTCTTCCTTCATCAGTCGCAGGCCGAATTCGGCTTCATTGATCAAGCCAAACAGGTCGTGGTCAAGAGACAGCCGGGTTTCTACGCCGAAACGTTCAAATGAGCGGTTATTGCCCGTCAAGGTGTCCGTGTAGACCCAGCGACCGGCTGTGTTGGAGGCCGGGGTATCAACATTGTAGCGCCAATAATCGCGGGTCACTTCACTCCAGTAGGCCAGGGTGCGCAGGGTGGCGCGATCATTGAGGTGCCACTCGTGGTTGACGTCAAAGGCTTTGCGATCGGTCAGATAGTAATCGTCTGGCGCTGGGTTGTAGGTACGGCCGGCGCGGTAATCTTCCAGGAAGATGCCGCGGTAAGAGATGTTGGCGTCGTTTTCATACCAGGAAAACTTCATGCCCAGACTTTGGCTGTCACTCAGGGCAACACCGGCCTTGAACATCAGGTCGGTCATTTCATAGTCTTTGTCCATAAAACCATCGCTGCGCGCATGGGTAGCGACCAGACCACCGAATGCGTCGCCCGAGCGGGAGCGGCCACCGGCTTCAAGGGTCGTTTCGCGGGTATTGAACGAGCCGACGCGGCCGGACACCGACACGCCGTCGTCCGGGGTTTTGGTCTTATAGTTGATCACGCCGCCAATGGTCGACGGCCCGTAGCGCAGGGAGGAGGAGCCCTTGAGCACTTCAATGCCCTCCATCCGCTGAATACGGGGATTGTAGTAACGGTCGTTGCCGATGAACAAACCGGGTGCAACCGGCACACCATCTTCCAGGATCAATGCTTTGGCTTCGCTGGCGGAGAGACCGCGAATACCTATATTGCTGACTACCGCGGACTCTTCCTCCGTTTTCGTGTGGACGCCAGGCACCCGGCGTAATACGTCCTCGGTGGAGGTGGGCTGAATGCGCTCGATCTCTTCGCGATCAATAACCACTACGGCACCGGTCTGCCGCGAGATGCCGTCCTGTTCAGTGCCTACGACCTCCATCGAAGGCATGCGGAAGACGTCTGCTGTCTGAGCCATACTGGTAGCGGGCAGCAATGCAACGGCTACCGCAACAGCAAGGTATTGGCGTGGAAAGAGTGAGGCTGGCATCATCTCATTGTCCTGATTAGTGGTTTATGCATTATGTGAACCGTACCCTGGCGGGAAACTGGGGCATCGGGTCTAGCGAGACGCGATTCTAAATACAAATGATAATCGTTGTCAATTACGATAAAGAATTAATCGAATTGATCGTTTTCGAAAACTAACGGTCAGAATGGCGCCGACATGTGCCGCTAGACGGAGGCTCGGTAGGGTTGATGGCGCGAATGATGATCCAATGTGCCGCTCTGCAGGGGGTGCAGTCGGTAGTGCAACTTCCGCGTTGATGCTGGTGTCTATCGAAGCGCTGCGGGTGAGTCCGCTATCATGGCGGCGTAGGTTGCAGGCTTTAATGGCCGGCCAGGCTCCTGTTGATCTGTTAATCTTGCCTGTGGCGCTGCCGTGCCCAGGCCGCTGTCTCCAGACCCCACGTTTATGGAAGAATCATGCTGAAAGCTCGAGCGGAAGAAAAAAGCTTTATTCTGTTGTTGGTGCTGGTGTCCATCGCCTTTATCTGGCTGCTGTTGCCGTTTTACAGTGCGGTGTTCTGGGGCACGGTCCTGGCGATTATCTTTCAACCAGTTCAGCGCTGGATGCAGTCCAGGTTCAATGGTCGTCGCAGTTGGGCGGCTTTTGTGACCTTGATCCTCATTCTGTTGATGGTGATCTTGCCGGTGACGTTTCTCACCGGCGCGCTGGTGCAGGAGGGTGCGGCTCTGTATGAGCGGATGGAGTCCGGCAATATCAGTTTTGGTGACTACTTCGAGCAGATCATGACGGCGCTGCCGGGGCCGGTGCACGACCTGCTCGCGCGGTTCGGCATGACGGATTTCACCAGCGTCCAGCAGCAGTTATCCGAGGGCGCGGAGCAGGCCAGTCAGTTTATCGCGACTAAGGCTTTCGGCGTGGGGCAGGATACGTTCCGCTTCCTGATCAGTTTTGCCATCATGCTCTATCTGCTGTTTTTCCTGTTGCGTGATGGTCAGACGGTGTCCCGGCATATCAAACGGGCGATACCCTTGGGTGAGTCCTACAAGCAGCATCTGTTGACCAAGTTCACCATGGTGGTCAAGGCCACGGTCAAAGGCAATATCGCGGTAGCTGCGGTGCAAGGTGCGCTGGGCGGCTTCATCTTCTGGGCGCTGGGGTTGCAGGGAGCCCTGCTGTGGGGTGTGCTGATGGCGGTGCTGTCGCTGCTACCAGCGGTAGGTGCGGTGATTATCTGGGGCCCGGTCGCCATCTATTTTCTGGCTACCGGAGCTATTTGGCAGGCGGTGGTGCTGACCGCCTTTGGCGCGGTAGTGATCGGCCTGGCAGACAATATTCTGCGCCCCCAGTTGGTCGGCAAGGATCTCAAGTTGCCTGACTATGTGGTGCTGATTTCTACGCTGGGTGGCTTGTCGCTGTTCGGCCTGAACGGCTTCGTCATCGGACCTATGATTGCGGCATTGTTCATAGCTGCCTGGAGCCTGTTCGCCGATGCCCGGGAGAACGGCGAGGTTGAGATGCCCTTTACCAAGGCGTCGACCACACCCGAGGAGTCCGTACAGATCGATACGCTACCCATCGCATCTGCAGCCGACCCCAGCCGTTGAAAGCAAGCTAGCCCGCCGGTTTCAGGCGGGCTGATCCCTGACGCGCCGGATCGCGTCCAGCCAGCCGGCGTAGAGTTGATCGCGCTTGGCTTCCGGCATCGCTGGGCTGAAAGCGCGCTCGCACTGCCAATGGCGGGCGATAGCGTCCAGATCCTCGAATAACCCAATCTGTAATCCGGCCAGGTAGGCGGCGCCCAGCGCGGTGGTCTCGGTCACGTGCGGCCGGTCTACCGGTACCCCTAGAATATTCGCCAGCGCCTGCACTACCCAATTGTTCACGGCCATACCGCCATCCACCCGCAACGCGGCAGTGCTGTGCGCGCCGTCGGCAATCATCGCATCGAGCAGATCGCGCGTCTGGAAGCAGACCGATTGCAAACCGGCGGTGACAATTTCGGCAATACCGGTATCGCGCGTCAAGCCAAAGATGGCGCCGCGTGCTTTAGGGTCCCAGTAGGGGGCACCGAGGCCGGTAAAGGCCGGCACCAGGTAAACGCCGCACTGGTCGCCGGTTTTTTCTGCCATGGCTTCGGTTTCGCCGGCATGCTGGATCAGCTTCAGACCGTCGCGCAGCCATTGGATGGCGGCACCGGCGACAAAAATGCTGCCTTCCAGTGCGTAGGTGGTTTTGCCGTTAAGGCGATAGCCAACGGTCGTCAGCAGCCGGTGCTCGGAGCTGATCGGCGTAGCGCCGGTATTCATCACCATAAAGCAGCCGGTGCCATAGGTGCTCTTGACCATCCCCGGCTTGAAGCACGCCTGACCGATCAGGGCGGCCTGCTGATCGCCGGCGATACCGGCCACCGGGATTGCTGCGCCCAGCAGCTCAGTGTCCGTGGTGCCGAAATCAGCGGCGCAGTCCATCACCTCGGGCAGCAGGCTGGCGGGGATATCCAGCATTTCGAGTATCTGCTGGTCCCATTGCTGGGTATGAATATTGAACATCAAGGTGCGCGAGGCATTGCTGGCATCGGTGCGATGCACCTTGCCGCCGGTCAGGCGCCAGAGCAGAAAGCTGTCGACAGTGCCGAAGCGCAGCTGGCCCCGCTCGGCGCGTTGCCGGGCGCCCTCCACGTTGTCCAGCAGCCAGCGCAATTTGGTCCCGGAAAAGTACGGATCGATCAACAGGCCGGTACTGGCGGTGACCATCGCTTCATGGCCTGCGGCCTTGAGTTCGCTGCAGTAGTCGGCGGTGCGTCGGTCTTGCCAGACAATGGCATGATGCAGCAGTTCGCCCGTTTCAGCATCCCACAGCAGGGTGGTTTCACGCTGGTTAGTGATGCCGATGGCGCTGATGTCGGCGGCCTTGAGTTGCGCTTTGGCCAGTACCTTGCGGCAGACCTCAAGGGTGCTTGACCAGATTTCCTCGCCATTGTGTTCCACCCAGCCATCCTGCGGGAAATACTGTTTGAGTTCGGCCTGGGATACCGCCACGGGACGGGCCTGGGCGTCAAAGATAATGGCGCGGCTGCTGGTGGTGCCCTGGTCTATGGCGAGAATATGCTGGGCCATGGCGCGGCTGTCCTTGTGGTGATGGTGTGGGGCGGTCAGTGGCTCGGCTTGTCCGAGCGGCTAATGCTGGCAAACGTGCCATGCGTCTGGGCAGCTAAATCGGTTGGCGCCAACTCGATTTCCAGGCCACGACGGCCGCCGCTGACATACAACGACGGCCATTGTTGGGCGCTGCTGTCGATAAAGGTGCGCAGGCGCTTTTTCTGCCCGAGAGGGCTGATGCCGCCGAGCAGGTAGCCAGTGCTGCGCTGGGCCGCGGCAGGATCGGCCATGCTGATGCGCTTGGCCTGGGCTGCCGTTGCCAGTGCCTTCAGGTCGAGCATGCCATTGACCGGCACGATTGCCACTAATAATTCGTGGGTGTCAGTGTTGGCCAGCAGCGTCTTGAACACGCGTGCTGGATCAAGGCCGAGCTTGTCGGCGGCTTCGCCGCCATAGGATTCGGCCTTGGGGTCGTGCTGATAGCGATGCAGCCGGTATTCGATAGCGGCTTTATCGAGCAGTTTTGTTGCTGGGGTCATGGCTTTTTCCTGTCAGGGACGTTGCTAGGATAAAGAGTCCCCGACACGGCGCCAAGCGCTGATCAGCTATCGGCGATCTTGACCACCAGTTTGCCGAAGTTCTTCCCCTCCAGCAGCCCGATGAAAGCCGTAGGCGCATTTTCCAGCCCGTCGACCTGGTCTTCCTTGACCTTGACCTTGCCTTCGGCAACCCAGGGCGTCATGACCTTGAGGAATTCAGGGTAGTGCGGCCCGTAATTGTCGAAGATGATAAACGCCTGCATACGAATCCGCTGGCTGAGCAGCAGACGCATCAGCTGCGGCAGCCGATCCGGGCCGGGCGGCAATTCGGTGGCATTGTACTGGGCGATCAACCCGCACACGGGAATGCGCGAATGCGGATTAAGCAGCGGCATGACCGCGTCAAACACCTTGCCACCGACATTCTCGAAATACACGTCGATGCCCTCGGGGCAGGCCTTGGCCAGCTGCGCGGCGAAGTCATCCTGTTTGTGATCCAGGCAGGCATCAAAACCCAGTTCCTTGACCGCGTAAGCGCATTTTTCCGCGCCACCGGCCACGCCGACCACGCGGCAGCCCTTGAGCTTGGCGACTTGGCCAACCACCGCGCCAACCGGGCCGGTTGCAGCGGCCACCACCACGGTTTCACCCGGCTTGGGCTGGCCGATATCCAGCAGACCCATGTAGCCGGTAAAGCCGGGCATGCCCAGTACGCCGAGCGCCTGTGACGGGTTTTGCATGTCGGGATCGAGCTTGAACACCATGGTGCCGTTGCTGAGTGAATAATCCTGCCAGCCCGCGGTATAGGACATCACCAGATCGCCCTTGGCAAAGCCGGCCAGGTGCGACTCCTCGACCCGGCATACGGCGCCGCAGGTCATGACGCCGCCGACCGGCACTGGCTCGGAATAGGACTTGGCGTCACTCATGCGGCCACGCATGTAGGGGTCCAGTGACATCCATACTGCGCGCAGCAGCATCTGGCCCTGCCCGGGCGTGGGAATGGGGCTTTCAACCAGCTTGAAGTTCGCATTGTGCGGCGCGCCGACGGGCCGTGAAGCGAGCAGGATCTGGCGGTTGATCTGATTGTTTTGAGACATGGGTACTCCAATGCTTACGGATTGATTTATTGATTGAGCTTGTTGGCTGGGTCTATTGCCTGGATGTATTAACTGAGCCGCTGACAGAATCTATGCGGACACAATGCGAGGGGTTCATCGGCAGGTCAACCAGGCTGGTAACGGCTGATAACAGGGTATTGATCAGGCAGAGGTCGGATCCTGATCGCCATGGGTCATCTTCCAGCTGCTGATAAAGTCGCGCGCGCTGGCGCCCAGATGCGGATAGGCACGCTGCCAGACGCGGGCCAGCGCCGGCATGTCAGCACAGTCGTCCAAACAGTCGGCCTGTTGCTGATAGAGCATCCAGGCGATAGCGGTAGCATAGGCCAGGTTATAGGCGAGTTCGGCGTGTGGGTCTTGCAGGAAGCGGCGTTGGCTGGCCAGGCCGCGGATCAGGCTTGCCAGGTCGGGGCGCAGCGCCAGGTAGTCATCCCACAGGCGGGTATGCACGGCAGCGCTGATAGCATACGGACCTATGCCGTCACGGCCAAGCTTGTCGGTAGGTAACCAGGCCAAAGTGAGCAGGGTACCGAGTAACAGGTTTTCCGCAGCATTGCTGTTAACGCCCAGGTAGGCCAATGTGGGGCGAATAATGTTGCAGCGCAAGCTCTGCGGCGGCAGAAGGGCGGGGATGCTCTGCGGCGGATTGAGTGGGAGTGTCTGCTCCTGACCCTTTTCAAGCTCATGCTCGGCCAGTTCGTGCCCGAACAGATCAGGTTGCAGGTGACGCGCGAGTAGTGGGCTAAAAACAATCACATTGTCACCTTACGGGCATTACCCAAGCGGGCTTAGCTGAAGCATAGTCATAAAAGAGCAAAGCAAAATGCTGTTTTTAAAATCATTAATTTTTTAACTTTGTTCCCATATTGCCCGATGGTATAAAAACGCCATCATGACTCGAATAATACTAGGAAAATGGCCATGACCCCTGGCCCTGTGATCAGCCCACCTGTTGATGAGCCGGCGTTGCTGGCACAGCAGCGACACTTCTCCGGCCTGCGATTCAGTCGTGGGCTGGAGGCCGATTTTCAACTGTATCTGCACGGCAAGATGTGTGCTCGCGTGAGGGTCGTGGCATTCTCGTGCATCAGCTTTATGTTGCTGTTTGTCTGGGTTGATCTGACGTTCCTGCCTGAGTATCTCAACCGTTACACCATTGCAGTAAGGCTGGCGGTACTGGCGCTGGTGTGCATTACCCTCTGCTACGCCAACCGGACAGGACGGGTGAAACCGCGCCGGGCTTTCGCCGCAGCGACCCTGAGTTATGTGCTCAGTGGCCTGATGGTGACGATGATCATCGTGATCAGCCGCATTGCCAATGTCGGCGTCATGGTCACCCACGAAGGCTTGTATCTGGTGCTGCTTTCCGGCTTCTTTTTACTGGGCCTGCCTATGCGGCATGCGGTGCTGGGCTCCTGGATCATCGTCGTAGGTTATCTGGGCGCGGAATATCTGATCGGCAGTCCACGCAGCGTGATCATCTCCAGCGGCCTGTTTCTGCTGTGCTTCAATTTGATTGGTAGCCTGGGCGCCTACATCTATGAATACATGATGCGCGGTGCTTATCTCAACGAGCGGCTGCTGATGGCGGCGCGCGCCCGGGCCGAGCGTGAAAGCCAGAGCAAGACCCGCTTTCTGGCCACGGCCAGTCACGACTTGCGCCAGCCGTTACATGCGATGTCGCTGTTTATCCAGCACCTTGACGAGCGCGTGACTGATCCTCAAGCGCGGCTGACGGTCAAGCGTTTGCTCGATTCCACGCAACTGCTGCAGGCCATGCTTCATTCGCTGTTGGATATATCCAGGCTTAGTGTGGGCATGGTGCGCCCGCAGCTGAGCACCTTCAATCTGCAGCCCTGGCTACTCAGGGTGCTGGCCGGGCTGGAAGCCAGCGCCGAGCACAGGCGAATCCGCATTCAATTGGTCTGTCCGCAGCACAGCGCAGTGCATAGCGATCCGTTGTTGCTGGAGCGGCTGATTCGCAATTTGTTGAGCAACGCCTTGCTGCATGCCCAGGCGACAGAAGTGTGTGTTGAGGTCACCCGGGATGAGCAGCGCGTACGCCTGTCGATAGTGGACAATGGCTGTGGCATGAGTGCGCAAGAGC
>JAWOGT010000033.1:0-5107 GCA_046496585.1 Halopseudomonas sp. | reverse complement strand
GGGCCGGTCTATCAGTATGTCGACAAAGGGGGGCATCTGTCTGCCAACGGCTACCGCTGGTTTGGTCAGATGCTCGGTAAGGTCTATCACCACGTAGCGGTCGAGCGCCGCCAGTGGCAGCCGCTGGCGCCCCGCAGAGCGACGGTCGCTGGCAAGGCTATCTATCTGGACTTTCACGTTCCGCATCCGCCACTGGCTTTTGATCAGGCGTACATCGGCCATCGCGCTACGGATATAGAGCACCAGGGCTTTCGCGTGTATGAAGGCGACAAAGAGGTAGCGATTTCGGCCGTTGAGATTGTTGCCGATACGGTGGTGCGTATCACCACCGAGCAGCCGCTCACGGGCGTGCCCAAGGTCACCTATGCCAGCTTCCAGGTGGGTGGTGCTGGCAACCTGCGCGATAGCGACCCGACCGAAGCCGATGCCCATTATCAGTTTTTGACCGATGGCAGCATGCGTGCACAGGAAAACATCAAGGCGTTGGTCGACAAACCTTATCCGTTACAGAATTGGAGTATTGCGTTTGAGATCGAGGCCCTCCCTGAAGCGGCCTATGGAGAAGGAGACTGATCTCAGCATAGCGAACAGCTTTTCTAGACCAACAGCTTTGGGTTCCATGTACGTGATCGATTGAGACAGGGTGTCGCTATGCAAACGAGAACCGAGTGGGTGGACTATGCCAAAGCGCTTGGCATCATGCTGGTGGTCTATGGGCATGTGGCGCGTGGGCTACATAATGCAGGGATTGACCTGCCTGTGCGTTTCTACGAACTGACTGACAGCATTATTTACAGCTTTCACATGCCGCTGTTCTTTGTGCTGGCAGGCTTGTTTTTTTGCCGTTCATTTCAGAAGCAGGGGGGTACGGGTCTGGTGCTCAGCAAAGTTGACACCATTGTCTACCCCTTTATCCTATGGTCGATCTTGCAGGGCTCGGTCGAGGCATTGCTGGCCAGTCATACCAACGGTGATGTCACTTTCGCCGAGGTGTTTTCGCTGTTCTGGTCGCCCCGTGCCCAGTTCTGGTTTCTCTATGCCTTGTTTCTGGCGTTTGTTTTGGCCACGCTGCTGTATTCCAAACTGTCGCTAAAGATAACCCTGCCGGTATTCGCCTTGGCCGGCGCCGCCTATGTGTTTCAAGGCCAGTTGCCGAGCGCTGCAGCGGTCCAGTTCCTGGCCAATAACTTCGTCTATTTTGTGTTGGGAATTGTATTCTCCCAATACCTGAGCATCCGGCGTTTCGCCCATGCGGGCAGCCTGCTGGCCTTGACCGGGCTGTTTGCACTGGCGCAAACGGTTTTCCATATTGCGCTTGACCTGCGCTACGAAGACAAGGGCGTCGCATCACTGGCCCTGGCGTTTGTATCCATCGCTTGGGTATTTTCCCTTTGCGCCTGGGCCGCGCAGTTGCCTAACAAGTGGATTATGTTTATCGGCACATCTTCAATGGCCATTTACCTGATGCATATTCTCGCCGGTAGCGGCGTGCGCATTATTCTCGGACGGGTGTTAGGTGTTGATGATGCAGGGGTTCATCTCATCGTGGGTTGCGCGGTTGGGCTGTTTGCGCCACTGCTGGCGGTGATGCTGATCGACAAGCTGAAGATTCCCTTCGTCTTTGCGGCCCCCATCAGTGCTGCGCTGATCAGGACTCCGGCTTCAGGCCAGTCAGCTAATGGTTATCAAACTGCGATACGGCAGCAGCCTGATGAGCCGCGTGCGGAAGACCTTGCCCATCAAACGCGCGAAGCTCTGACCGATAGTGGCAACAGGGATCAGGCGACACCTGACACCTGACGCTGAAATCCGCACGCCGGTATCAACTTGGAGACGCGCTCTGCAAACGTACGCGGCGCGTCAGCCACAGCTTGGAGGTCCGCGTCGTCGACTTGCCCAGCATCAGAACGCGAGATGAATTGGTGCCGTCGAATAACCGTTCGGTAATGATTGGGCCTGCCAGGCCCATCAGCAGCCCAGATACAAAGAACAGGTGCACACTTTCTACGCCGAACTTGTCGAGGACGATTCGTGATCCTGCAGTAAAGAACACGTGATAAAGGTAGATTGTGTAGGAGTATTGACCGATATAGGCCAGCGCCCGGGATTGAGGGCGCAAGGCCAATAGGCCAATACAGCCAAGCACACCAACGCTGAGGGCAAAGAAGGTCCTGGTTGAGTCAACATAGAGCATCTCCAGCACGTCGACGGTGATCAGCGCCGCGACGAGGCACATCAACATCAGGCCCAGTTTGCGGTCCAGTCGGTCCATCAGTCCGTAACGGACTAATGCCATGCCGCACAAGAAGTAGGGAAGCAGGTAAATGGCGCCCGTAATGGAAAAATACGGGAATCTCAAGTCGGATACGTAAAGACCTACGGCGATCGCCAGTACAACGCCAAAGGCGGGTATTGAATTGAATAGCCGCAGTTTTTCCAGGGGGATCAACAGCATAAAAATGATGAAAAGCGATTCGATGAACCAGAAGTGACCCACTGGGATGATATGCAGCAGGTGCCAGTGCTCGATTGCATCATTTGATGAGGCCGTGAAACTCTGCAACACGGCAAATAAAGTGCCTAGTATCAGCATGGGCAGAATCAGACGCCGAAGCTTGCCTTTGATGAAATGCCCGGTGGCGCCGGAAAATGGTCTGTATGCGTAGACCATGCCCGATAAAAAGGTAAACAGCGGCATGCGGATATAGATCAGCAAGTCGTTAATGTCTCGATACAGTCCGCTGTCAATACGCAGACCTTTATCTGGCGTATCGCCGACCACGTGATAGGCCACCAGCAGAATGCAGGCAAAACCACGTAGGGTATCGACAACAAGATCCCGATTTACCATCGTTAGTTTCCTCTCCTGGGGTGTTCGCAACTGAAGTCCCCGAAATAGCTGGCGTGCGGCGGCGGTTGTTCCAGGTATAAACTCAGGAAGGTGCTCGGCAGCATGTTATTGGATTGTCATCACTGGGCACCGAGCTGCGCAACGCTAAATCGATCATGGCGATGTGGTGGTTGGTTGAGGCGGTGCGGGCTCGGCAATAATGCCAGTCGAACCCGTAAAACCGGCTTGCAGCTCAGAGGCGTGGTCGCATGAGTCGAGTATTGGATGGGTAAATATTGAATTGGCAAACCTCTACCGAGACAGACGACCGCCCACCCAGTGCATCTATTGCTGTTGGGTCGGCTGGACTAGAAATAGCTGGGCATTAATTGTCGGCTACCAGCTGTTCGACGTTGATGCGCACAAATAATTCAAAAAAAAGTATTTTTTGATGCGTGCGGCTCACTGCTTCTCGGTCGGATGCTCCTGCGGTTGTCGTGTTATTCAGTTTGGTTGAAGGCGAGGGCACTGCAAGAACGCCTTTTTTGACGGTTGGCCTGCCGCGGATAGGTTGATGGAGTGGTTTTGATTAGGCTACAGCCGCTAATTTCGCCGCCGCTGATCTTGGATCGTTGTCATGCAGCGGCTAGCGCGATTACCGCGTTGACGTCATTAAAGACCCGCGTGTTAGGCGCATTTCGCTCTGGGTCGTGAGCCAGGCGAATCAGGCGGCGACGGTTATGTATTTGCCGTACCACTGGTGTTATCATGCCGGCCGGTCTGAATGCCCGGCGGGTTTTTGGACCCTCGGCCTGCACACAGGCAGCTGATTTTCCGTTTTGCCCTCCAATAAAACCGATGATGAATAGCCACCTGCAATTATTGCAGTGGGTGTCATCTTCTATTCCTGTTGTCGCTCTAGACTAACCATTGCCACGTTCAACACAGTTTGTCTGACCCTGATTTGCCTCCGGAGTTTTAATGCCCAGAAGTATCACTGCCTTTTCTTCACTGTATTTCGCCACTTTGCTGATGCTGCTGGGTAGCGGTCTGCTCAGCACCTATTTAGGCTTGCGTCTGGCGGCGGACGGGACCAGCGAGATATGGGTTGGCTTGCTAATGACCGGTTACTACGTGGGTCTGGTGATGGGCGCCTCGATTGGCCACCGGCTCATCGCGCGGGTAGGCCATATCCGCGCCTTTGTCGCCAGCGCCGGTGTGGTGACGGCCTCGGTGCTCGGCCATGCGTTGACGTCCAGTGTAGAATTCTGGTTGGTGATGCGCCTGTTGGTCGGGATGGCCATGATGTGTCAGTACATGGTGCTCGAAAGCTGGCTTAACGAGCAGGCAGAGTCGCATCAGCGCGGAATGGTGTTTGCCAGTTATATGGGTGTGACCTTTTTGGGGCTGGCGCTGGGCCAGGTCGTTCTGACCGTTATGCCGGATCTGGATATCCGCCATTTGCTGATCGTCTCCATGTGCTTTTCCCTGTGTCTGGTGCCGGTCGCGGTGACCAACCGTATTCACCCGGCGCCGTTACACCCCGCACCGATGAAGATTCGGTTGTTTATTGAGCGTATTCCACTGGCGCTGACAACGGTCGGGGTTTCGGGGTTGTTGTTAGGCGCGTTCTACGGCCTGGCACCTATTTTTGCCTCGTCAACCGGGCTGTCTACATCGGATATCGGTATCTTTATGGCGGTCACCATTGGTGCCGGCTTGCTGGCGCAGTGGCCGGTAGGCTGGCTATCCGACAGGCTGGATCGCAGCCGGATGATCCAGATCAACGCTATCGTGCTGACCGGTGTCGTGCTGTTGATCGCGCTAGCGACCCTGTCTCCCGTCGGTCTGACCGTGCTGACGGGGCTGTTTGGTGTTCTGGCCTTTACCCTCTACCCGCTGGCGGTGGCATTAGCCAATGACCATGTTGAGCCCGATGATCGCGTGCCGCTGTCAGCCATGTTGCTGGTCACCTTCGGTTTGGGTGCCAGTATCGGGCCATTGCTGGGTGCGGTGCTGATGAAAACCATGGGCGCGCATATGCTCTATGTGTTCATGGCTTGCTGTACCCTGGTTCTGGTGATACGTGTCAGGCCCGAAGCGATCAGCGGTGAACACCTGGTGCAGGATGCGCCGATTCAGTTTATGCCGGCTGCCGGTAACCTGGTCAGCTCATCGCTCGCCGCTGCAATGGATCCGCGAGTGGATGAGCACACGGTTGAGGAGCAGATGCGCGATGATGGCCACGTCAAGGCCTCTGAGCGGGATGAAGATCAA
>JAWOGT010000393.1:0-4236 GCA_046496585.1 Halopseudomonas sp. | reverse complement strand
TTGAATTTTGCGATCACTTTGCTAGCCGGTCCCCAGGATCCAGCCGCCCGCAGTGCCCTGGAATTTGCCCGGGCGGTGATCGGGTCAGGGCATCAGATCACGCGGTTGTTTTTTTATCGTGATGCGGTACAGATCGCCTCCCAACTGGGTGTCCAGCCGCAGGATGAACAAGACGTCGCCCAGCAGTGGCGTGAGTTCATTGCCGCCGAGCAGCTGGATGCAGTGATCTGCATTGCCGCAGCGCTGCGCCGCGGTGTGCTCAATGACGCGGAAGCCGCTCGCTGGCACAGACCTGCCGCGAATACCGCTGCGCCCTACGATCTCTCCGGCCTCGGCCAGTGGGTGGATGTCCTGCAGACAGCCGACCGCGCCATTACCTTCGGTACCTGACATGAAGAGTCTGCTGATCATAAGCCGTCACCCCCCTGCCCGTCTGGCTGCGCGTGAAGCGCTGGATATGGCGCTGGCGGCGGCGGCGTTTGGCGTGCCAACCGGGCTGTTGTTCATGGACGATGGCGTGCTGCAATTGCTCAAGGGCCAGGATGCGCAGGCCGTGGGTCAGAAATCGCTGGCCGCCAACCTGCAAGCACTGGAACTCTACGGGGTCGAGGATGTGCTGGTCTGCGCACATTCGCTGGCCGCACGCGGCATCCTGGCCAGGCAGTGTCTGCTTGATTGTCGTGCTGTAGACAGTGCGCAGATTGCTCAGCTGCTGCAGCACTATGACCAAGTGGTATCCTTGTAATCCACAGTAGCCCCATAGCAACCCAGCCAGGTAGACGCGCATGCTGCACATTCTCAGGCACTCACCGCACAGCGATAATCGGTTCGCCAGCTGTCTTCGCGTGCTTGCCGGCGAGCAAGGATTGCTATTGATGGAAGACGCTGTCTACGCGCTGCTACCCGACTCGCAGCCTGCCTCCAGCCTCAACCAGTTACCTGTCGCAGTGCAGCTCTATCTATTGGAAGCGGACATGCTGGCTCGCGGCCTGGCAGCGGACGTTCTGCCGGCACGGGTGCAGATCGTCGATTATCAGGGCATGGTTGCACTCTGCGCACACTATCCCAAGGTCATCAGTTGGTGAGCCGGTTCATTCAAATTGGTGAGCAGCAGGTGGCCCTGGACCATGAAGGCTTCTTGCTTGACCTGAATGACTGGTCCGAGCCACTCGCGGCCATCCTCGCGGAGCGCGAGGGGATCGACTTCGGGCCGCAGCAGCTTGAAGTCATACGGCTGTTGCGCCAGTTCTACGCGCAATACCAGCTATCGCCTGCCATGCGCCCGCTAGTCAAATATGTGGGTCAGCAACTGGGCGCCGACAAGGGCAACAGTCTTTACCTGCTGCGACTGTTCCCTGGCAGCCCGGCCAAATTGGCCAGCAAAATCGCCGGTTTGCCCAAGCCGGACAATTGTCTTTAAGGCGACCCTTGGGCGATGGCAATGCTCGACAATATAACCAGTTGATCGCCCGGTTTGAGCTTCAACGGAACATCCCTTGCGGGGTTGAGTTCCAACCGGCGTCCGGCGTCATCCGCTTCATGCCGATAGACGCCCATGGCTGTTTCTCCCTTCAGCGCGGCGACCGCCTCCAGGTCAGCAAAGTTGTTCACACTGTGCATCGGGTAATCCGCCTGTGAGCGATACAGAATCTCGGGACCACCGGCAGTGAACAGGTCCTCGATAACCAGACTCAGCTCCCGGCGCTGGGCGATCTGCGCCATCAGGTGGCTGAGAATCATGGGGCTGATGATGCACTCGCCGCGGTTGCGCGCTACCAGTGCCTCATTGGAGGGGTCGCTAAGTTCGAGCAATAATTGCGGCTTCTTGCTCCGGCCCTTGAGCAGTTCATCGACCAGCATGTAGCCGACCATGGCCCGCGCGTCGGCTTCCTCCCCAGAGCCCAGCTGATCGCTGGAAATCAGCAGAACGCTGTCCCACTCCCGCGCCAACACCGGTTTGAGCAGACTTTCGAGCATGAAATCACCCTGCATGTGCTCACAACCGATTGACGCGGTCCTGGCGCTATAGCGGCTCATGGCCTCCCGCTGCCTGGCCTCGTCCAGGGTCGAAAGCAACTGCACTTGGAAACGCTGCGGGCTATAGGAGGCCAGCTCGTCGATCAGCGCAGGCAGGCGGTTGTTCCAGCCGAGGATCAACACCTTCAAATGCTGGTTAGCCGTGCTCATAGCCGGGGGATAACTGACTGCCGGTCGTTCCAGCAAACGCAATCGTTGCGTGGTCTTCTGCACCGGATCGGCATCGGCATAGGCTCGGGCCAGCATGACCAGCTTGTCTCCAGGCTCGACCAGCGTGCTCGAGGCTGCGTTGAGCATCGAGATCCATTGGTCACCATCAGGGCGCATGATTCCACACACGATGGCAGCCGGACAGGCAGCCGCCAGTTCCGCCAGGCTCATGCCCAGGCAGCCGTCGCTGGATCTGACATAGAATTCGTTACCCTCATGCACGGACATGACTTCACCGAAAAACTCCGGCAGCCCCGGATGGATAATCGATTGCGCCATGACTCTGCTGACAATCGCATCGCTGGCCAGAATTTCTATCGGGCCCTTATAGGCGCGGCGCATGATATTGACCTTGCGTACGTCTTCTATTTCAGCGACCACGTAAGGCGGGGGTTGTTTGGTCAGATGGGCGTGAGCCTGGAGGGTGAGCAATGCCTTGATGGTTTCCATATCACCGGTAACCAGATCACTGCCGCCCTGAGAGCGGCCGGGGATCATCACGACTGCGGCTTGCATGCAGGCAACCCGATGCAACGCTTCAGGTTGGAGAGCCGTGCCGGAGCGCAAGATGATGTGCTTGCCATGCCGGCCAATGCCAGGCTCGTCTCGCAACTCCTGCATGCGTGCGGCATTTACCTCATTGGCCAGGATCACCAGACGCACGCGTTTGGTCTCCCTGGCCAGCAGCAAGCGCTGGATGCCACCGGTCGTGTCCAGAATCTCTCTGATCAGCGGTATGGTGCGGTTGGTCCAGCCGAGAATCACCACGTGATTGCGCATCGTGACCGGGGTTAGGCCCTGCTCCAGCGTGGCCATACTGCTGATCAACCAACGGGTCATGATGGCCACCAGGGTACCCATGAACACCACATAACCCATGATGGTCAGAGCGGTAGAGATGATCCGTCGCCAGGTGCCTTGGTCATCGCCCAGATAGCCGGGATCAGTCAGGCGCAGAAAGGCCCACCAGACCGAGTCAGCCAGGGGCATCTCTGCCGCGGCGGAGGGCCATGCCAACCAGCCACCGATCAACGAAATAAGGCCGATAAAGACCGCCACCACCATCAATTGATAATGTGCGCCCTTGACCAGTTGCCGCTCAAGAATGTACCGCAGGCGACCCACAAGGGTAAAAGGCAGCATGGATGTTCTCTCGTAGGATCAATTAGTTACAAGCCTACCGAAAGCCTGTTAAATTGGCCATCTGATCATGCCCGGCAACGCTCTGCTACGGACTTCGATGGACAACCTGCAAAACATAATCGGCCTTGTGCTTGCCGTGCTGTACTGGCTGTTTACCGCAGCAGTCACTATCCGCGTAGCCATCTTCCGTCGCCCCGTCAGTGGTACCCTGGCCTGGCTGCTGGTGATTTACATACTGCCTCTGGTCGGTGCCATCCTCTACCTGTTGCTCGGCGAATTGAGCATGGGCCGCAAACGCGCCGCCAGAGCTCAGGCGATGATCGAACCCTACCTGGCCAATCTGAACAGCCGCTTTAGCCGCGATGATATCCCCCTGCCGGGCGGTCACCTGGCCTATGCCGTGCATCAGATACTCGCAGCACGCATGGGCCTGGGTACCCTCGGTTACTCGAATATGCAGGTACTGGATTCGGCGGATGGCATTTTCCGCCGTGTGATCGAGGATATTCAGCTGGCCAATGAGACTATCCGCCTGGAAACCTATATCTGGCACCTGGGCGGTCGCGCAGACGACGTCGCCAATGAGCTGATAAAGGCCAGTCAACGTGGGGTAAAAGTCAGCGTACTCATCGATCACGCCGGCAGCCGGCGTTTCTTCCGCTCCAAGTGGCGCAAGCAGATGGTCGCAGCGGGGATTGAAGTGGTTCCTGCCATGCCAGTCAAATTGCTCCGCGCCCTGGTTCAGCGGATTGATCTGCGCATGCATCGCAAGGTGTTGATCATCGATGACCGCATAGCCTACACCGGCTCGATGAATATGGCTGATCCACTGTTCTTCAAGCACAA
>JAWOGT010000312.1:0-4644 GCA_046496585.1 Halopseudomonas sp. | reverse complement strand
CAGACTGTTGCCCGGCACCAGTCCGGCTTCGCCGGCCCAGTAGCTCAGGTCGAGCTGGTCGAAGCCCAGCCACAGGTCGCCGCAGGTATCGCGGACCCAGCTCTGGTTGTGGCTGCACAGCTCGGTCAGGATCAGGCTGCCGCCGGGCTTGATCAGGCGGGCAAAGCGCTTCAAGGCTTCCGCCGGGGCGGGCATATGGTGCAGCACCATATTGCACACCAGGCAATCGGCTGGAGCCAGGGATGGTGGCAACATTGATTGCGGCAACAATGCATCGGCGAGCAGGCACTCCACGTTAGCAAGCCCGGCGTCGGCACACTGCTGGCGGGCACGGTCGAGCATCGAGGACGCGTTATCCAGCCCCACTACCTGGTCAAAGCGGCTGGCCAGGTCAGGCAGAAAGCCGCCTTCACCCGGGCCGATTTCCAACGCCAGCGCACGGGCCGGTAGCGTCAGGCTGTCGATCAGGCTGAGCAGCGGCTCGCGATACAGACCAAAGTGCGCAATCAGGTCTTGCTGCGCCGGTGTGCCGTCGGTGAAGCGCGCGAAAAACTGCCGCGACAGGTCAGCCCGCTGGCTGTGGATGGCGGAAATTGCGTCGACCAGTGCTGAATCCAGCGTCAGTGCATCCAGGCCCTCCAATAGCTGGCTATGTACGCCATACCAGGGCTGGTGGGCATCGGGCAGGTTGCGCCGGTAGAAGATCGAGTTGCCTTCGCGTCGGGTCGTGACCAGGCCGGCGTTAGCCAGGACCTTGAGGTGATGGCTCATGCCCGATTGGCGCATGGCGAAGATTCTGGCCAGTTCCAGAACGCCAAAGGAGTCATTGCGCAGCACCCGCAGGATATCCAGACGCAGCACATCACCCGTGGCCTTGCAGAAGGCGGCGAGCTGCTCGGTGGCGCTGCAGGCAGGTGGCGTTATGTGCACTATTTGATTCATGCAGGCAGTGTAGGTGTGCACGCAGATGCCCGCAAGACCTATATCAAAATAAATTGATATAGGTCTTGCGGCGCCGGGCGGGCAGCGGCTGTATTCCAGTGACGCTTCGGTGCTGCGTGGTTTCTGGGGGTTTTCATTGCCCACTGGCGCTGTTTGCGCGAAAATGCCCGGCCTTGTTATTGGACCGCGGGCCTAAAAGGTGCCCGGTTCATCTGTCTTGTCAGCCACAGGAGTTACCCATGCCCAGCCGTCGTGACCGTGCCAATGCCATTCGTGCCCTCAGCATGGATGCTGTGCAGAAAGCCAACAGCGGCCATCCCGGCGCGCCCATGGGCATGGCCGATATTGCCGAAGTGCTCTGGCGAGATTATATGAAACACAACCCGGTCAACCCGCTGTGGGCTGATCGTGATCGTTTTGTGCTCTCCAACGGGCACGGCTCGATGCTGATTTACTCGCTGCTGCACCTGACCGGCTACGACCTGTCGATCGAGGATTTGCAAAATTTCCGTCAGCTGCACAGCAAAACGCCGGGTCACCCGGAGTTCGGTTATACCCCGGGTGTCGAGACTACCACGGGTCCGCTGGGCCAAGGTCTGGCCAATGCGGTGGGCTTTGCCCTGGCGGAAAAGATCATGGCCGCGCAATTCAATCGCCCAGAGCATGCGGTGGTCGATCACCACACCTATGTGTTCATGGGTGACGGCTGTCTGATGGAAGGTATCTCCCACGAGGTGTGCTCATTGGCCGGCACCCTGGGGCTGAACAAGCTGATCGGCTTTTATGACGACAACGGCATCTCCATCGACGGGGAAGTGCATGGCTGGTTTACCGATGACACGCCCAAGCGCTTTGAGGCCTACGGCTGGCAGGTGATTCGCAACGTCGATGGGCATGACGCTGACGAAATCACAATGGCGATTGATACCGCACGCAAGAGCGACCGGCCGACATTGATCTGCTGCAAGACCATCATCGGCTTTGGCTCGCCGAACAAGCAGGGCAAGGAAGACAGCCACGGTGCCGCGCTGGGTGATGCAGAAATCGTGCTGACCCGCGAACAGCTGGGCTGGAAGCACGCGCCTTTTGTGATTCCGGACGAGATTTATGCCGGATGGGATGCGCGTCAGGCCGGTGACCAGGCGGAGTCCGAGTGGAACCAGCGTTTCGCGGCTTATCGGGCGGCATTTCCTGAGCTGGCCAGTGAGTTTGAACGCCGCATGGCTGGTGAATTGCCTGCCGATTTTGCTGAAAAGGCCTCGGCCTTTATTCGTGACGTAGCGGACAAGGGCGAAAGCATCGCCAGCCGCAAGGCCAGCCAGAATTGCCTGAATGCCTTTGGTCCCCTGTTGCCGGAATTGCTCGGCGGTTCGGCGGATCTGGCCGGCTCGAACCTGACGCTGTGGAATGGTTGCAAGCCGGTTACCCGGGAAGACGCGTCCGGCAATTACCTGTACTACGGCGTGCGAGAGTTCGGTATGAGCGCGATCATGAATGGCGTGGCGCTGCACGGCGGGCTGGTGCCCTACGGTGCGACCTTCCTGATGTTCATGGAATACGCGCGCAATGCCGTGCGCATGTCGGCGCTGATGAAAGTGCGCGTGCTCTATGTGTTCACCCACGACTCCATTGGCCTGGGCGAGGACGGCCCTACCCATCAGCCGGTCGAGCAGTTGTCCAGCCTGCGTAGCACGCCGAACCTGGATACCTGGCGCCCGGCCGATACGGTCGAATCGGCAGTCGCCTGGAAATATGCCGTAGAACGCAAGGACGGCCCCAGCGCGCTGATCTTCTCGCGGCAGAACCTGCCTTACCAACTGCGTGACAACGAGACCGAATCCGCCATCGCCCGCGGTGGTTATGTGTTGAAAAACTGTGCCGGTGAGCCGCAGCTGATCCTGATTGCCACCGGTTCGGAAGTGGGTCTGGCGATGCAGGCCTGCGCCAAGCTGACCGAGCAGGGCTACCGCGTGCGGGTTGTCTCCATGCCCTGCACCAGCGTATTTGACCAACAGGATGCGGCCTACAAGCAGGCCGTCCTGCCGCTGGAAGTGGGCGCGCGGATCGCCATTGAGGCCGCGCATGGCGACTTCTGGTACAAATACGTCGGTCTGGACGGCCGCGTGATCGGCATGAACACCTTCGGCGAGTCGGCGCCAGCGCCAGCCCTGTTCGAAGAGTTCGGCTTCACCGTTGACAATATACTGGCTACGGCCGAAGAGCTATTGGAAGACTAACCCAGCGACCCGCTTCAAGCGTCAAGCGGCAAGCAGCCTCGTGTAGCTTGAAGCTCGAAGTTTGAAGCGGGTCGCTTAATGGAGTTGCTGAATGCCTTCCCTCAGACCCTATCGGATTGCTATCAACGGCTACGGCCGGATTGGCCGTTGCGTGCTGCGCGCGCTGCACGAGCGTGCCGGGGCTGGCATACAGGGTGCTGGCATGCAGATTGTCGCTTTGAATGATCTGGCCGATCAGGCCAGTGTTGAGTATCTGACCCGTTTCGATTCCACCCATGGCCGTTTCCCCGGGGAAGTCCGGGTCGAGGGCGATTGCCTGCTGATCGAAGGCCAGCCGGTGCAGGTGCTCAGCCAGCCGCAGCCCGAGATGGTCGACTGGAAGGCGCTGGACATCGATCTGCTGCTGGAGTGCTCCGGGCAATACACCACGCGCGAGGAGGCCTCGCGCTTTCTGCATGCGGGTGTGCCCAGAGTGCTGTTTTCCCAGCCGATGGCCAATGAATCGGCGGTAGATGCCACCGTGGTGTTCGGCGCCAATCATCAGCAGCTCGATGCACAGGCGCGGCTGGTCTCCAATGCGTCCTGTACCACCAACTGTGGTGTGCCGTTACTCAAGTTATTGAATGAACGGATCGGTCTGGAGTATGTCTCTATTACGACGATTCATTCGGCAATGAATGATCAGCCGGTGATTGATGCCTACCACCATACCGATCTGCGCCGCACGCGATCGGCCTTCCAGTCGATGATTCCGGTCTCGACGGGTCTGGCACGCGGTATAGAGAGGCTTTTACCGGAACTGGTCGGGCGGATTCAAGCCAAGGCAATCCGGGTACCGACGCTGAATGTCTCGGCGCTGGATATCACCTTGCAGACCCGCCGTGACACCAGCGCCGAAGAGGTCAACGGCCTGTTGCAGGCAGCGTCCCGGGGTGTCTACAAGGGGCTGGTTGATTATACCGAGCTGCCGCATGCCAGTTGTGACTTCAACCATGACCCGCATTCGGCGGTGGTGGACGGTAGCCAGACTCGGGTCTCCGGGCCGCGCATGGTGAATCTGCTAGTCTGGTTCGATAACGAGTGGGGCTTCGCCAATCGGATGCTGGATGTGGCGGATTATTGGCTGCAGATTGCGCGCCGCAATGGATCGCATTAGCAGCCTGCGGGCAAGGCGGGTGATGCTGCGTCATGCGGGCTAAAACGAGTTGATCAGCTTTACTAGGAGCAGGAAATGAGCGTATTGACCATGAACGAGCTGGATCTGAAAAATCAGCGCGTATTGATCCGCGAGGACCTGAACGTACCTGTCAAGGATGGCCAGGTTAAGAGCGATGCGCGCATTCTGGCTGCCCTGCCGACCATCAAACAGGCCCTGGAGAAAGGCGCGGCGGTGATGGTCTGCTCGCACCTGGGGCGCCCGGAGGAGGGCGTGTTCAGCGAAGAGGACAGCCTGGCACCGGTAGCC
>JAWOGT010000138.1:0-3594 GCA_046496585.1 Halopseudomonas sp. | reverse complement strand
CCTTCAATGGCCTGCAGAGCACGTACCAGGGCAACACCGCCGCCAGGTACAACACCCTCTTCCACCGCAGCACGAGTAGCGTGCAGAGCGTCTTCAACGCGGTGCTTCTTCTCTTTCATTTCTACTTCAGTCGCAGCGCCAACCTTGATTACTGCCACGCCGCCAGCCAGTTTGGCCAGACGTTCTTGCAGTTTTTCACGGTCGTAATCGGACGTGGTGTCTTCAACCTGCTTGCGGATCTGACCGACGCGGGCTTCGATATCAATCTTGACGCCAGCACCATCGATAATGGTGGTGTTGTCTTTGTTGATCTGCACGCTCTTGGCCTGACCCAGGTGCTCCAGGGTCGTGTTTTCCAGGCTCAGACCGACTTCTTCGCTGATCACGGTACCGCCAGTAAGAATGGCGATATCCTGCAGCATGGCCTTGCGACGATCACCAAAGCCCGGCGCCTTGACAGCGGCAACCTTGACGATACCGCGCATGTTGTTGACGACCAGTGTTGCCAGCGCCTCGCCTTCAACGTCTTCGGCAACGATCATCAGCGGACGACCCGCCTTGGCAACGGCTTCCAGTGTCGGCAGCATTTCGCGGATGTTAGAGATTTTCTTGTCAACCAGCAGGATGTACGGGCTGTCCAGCTCGGCGGACATGGTCTCGGGCTTGTTGACGAAGTACGGAGACAGATAACCGCGGTCAAACTGCATGCCTTCTACGACAGTCAGCTCGTTGTCCAGGCCGGAACCTTCTTCAACGGTGATGACGCCTTCCTTGCCAACGCGATCCATGGCTTCGGCGATAATATTGCCGATGGACTCGTCGGAATTGGCGGAGATGGTGCCTACCTGGGCGATGGCCTTGGAGTCAGCGCAGGGCTTGGCCAGGGTCTTGAGCTCGGCAACGATGGCGGTAGTCGCCTTGTCAATACCGCGCTTGAGATCCATCGGGTTCATGCCGGCAGCAACCGACTTCAAACCTTCGGTGACGATGGCCTGGGCCAGTACGGTGGCAGTAGTAGTACCGTCACCAGCGTCATCGTTGGCGCGCGAAGCAACATCTTTGACCAGCTGTGCGCCCATGTTCTCGAACTTGTCTTTCAGCTCGATTTCCTTGGCAACAGTGACGCCGTCTTTGGTAATGATCGGCGCGCCGTAGCTGCGCTCAATCAGGACGTTGCGGCCCTTTGGCCCCAATGTAGCTTTAACCGCGTCGGCGAGGACGTTGACGCCAGCCAGCATCTTGTTGCGGCCGGAGATACCGAATTTAACTTCTTTAGCAGCCATTTTCGCTTTCCTTTAATCAGTTCGTACAGAGCATGCAGGGGGTGCCTGTGATCAGGCTTCCAGCACACCGTAAATTTCGGATTCGCTCATCATCAGCAGGTCTTCGCCGTCAATCTTGATGCTGCTGCTGCCGGAATAGGGACCAAATACGACTTTGTCGCCTTCCTTGACAGCCAGCGGACGGACTTCACCGTTGTCCAGCACGCGGCCAGTACCCACGGCTATCACCACACCGGTGTTTGGCTTTTCTGCAGCAGAACCCGGCAGAACGATACCACCAGCGGTTTTTGTTTCTTCTTCGCTGCGACGCACGACTACGCGGTCGTGTAACGGACGAATTTTCATCGTTGTGATTCTCCCAATGTGAATGTGATTACCGGCAAGCCGGCATTGCAAGTTAAATCAGGTCTTGCGACCCGAAGGACGCGCCATCGGCAACGTCACTGTTCCGTTCGGCTCCCGAGGTGGGCGCTTGTCAAAACTGGTGTTGGGTTAATGGGGTCCTGAGGAGCTATTTCAAGGGCGTCGGCGATTTTTTTTCACTGCCGGTCAATGTGCCGGTCGCGCTCAACCTCGTCCTCTTCAGCGGGCTTCCACTCACCTTCAATGACGTTATGGCCATCACGCTGCCCACCTCTGGGGCCGCCTGGCTGATCCGGCAGCGGCTCGCCGCGATGCCGCCAGGCCTGGATCAGACACACCAGGGCCGCCGCGTCGGTGAGAACACCGGGAATCACCAGCAGGACGCCGGCCAGCACGCCCCACATGCCCGATTTGAGCACCACCAGTGGCGAACCGCTTTGCGCCATCTGCATCTGCAGACGCTGGACCATCACCCAACCCTGGCTTTTGATCACCACAATCCCAAGCATGATGGTGCCAAGCACCCAGAGCAGGGTCAGGCCCACGCCGATGGCCTGGCCCAAGAGGATCAGGCCGGCCAGCTCGATGAACGGAATGGCCAGCAACAGCAAGCGAATCAAAGGCATGATGACCTCGGTTTATAAGTTTGAACTGGATATATGGGTACGACAGCGCGGAATTTCAACCCACAAGGTGACATGAGCTTCTTCTCGGAAAGGGTCAGAAAGTGACCAGAACAGCACGCCGGGTATTCTAATCTGCTCACGACTCGGGCATGCTTGCGCCCGACAATTTTCCATTGGCTTTGTGGAGTGCCCAGTATGCAAGTAAAAGACAGCGTGATCATCATCACTGGCGGCGGCCAGGGGCTGGGCCGTTCGATGGCGGAATATCTGGCAGCCAGGGGCGCCAGACTGGCGCTGGTCGACCTCAACCAGGAGCGCCTGGACGAAACCGTTGCGGCCTGTAAAAGCGCCGGTGGCGATGCCCGCGCCTACCTCTGTAACGTAGCCAATGAAGCGCAGGTCGAAAGCATGGTCAGCCAGGTAGCTACCGATTTCGGCGCCATCAATGGCTTGATCAACAACGCGGGTATCCTGCGCGATGGCCTGCTGGTCAAGGCCAAGGATGGTCAGATTCAGAAAATGAGCCTGGCCCAGTGGCAGTCGGTCATCGACGTTAACCTGACTGGCGTGTTCCTCGGCACCCGCGAAGTCGCGGCGAAGATGATCGAGCTGGGCAACCAGGGCCTGATCATCAATATTTCCTCGATTTCGCGGGCCGGCAACATCGGGCAGTCCAACTACTCGGCAGCCAAGGCCGGCGTCGCCGCGCTGACCGTGGTCTGGGCCAAGGAGTTGGCGCGCCACGGTATTCGCGTCGCGGGTATTGCCCCGGGCTTTATCGAAACGGAGATGACGGCGGGCATGAAGCCCGAAGCGCTGGAAAAAATGACCTCGGGTATTCCGCTCAAACGGATGGGCAAACCCGAAGAGATCGCCCATTCGGCGGCTTACCTGTTCGAAAACGACTACTACACCGGTCGGATTCTCGAGCTGGATGGCGGCATTCGTATCTGAACTAGCGACCTGCCCCAGCTGGCAAGGCGGCCTGGGGCGGCCTTACCAGCTGACGCCCAGACCAAAGCGATAGCGTTTGTCGTTAATACTCTGGTCCTTGTTGCCATCCAGATAGTCCCACTCGGCCAGCAGGCTCAGCGACGCCCAGCTATTGACCAGGTAGCGCACACCCAGCTCGGTATCCAACACAAAGTTGATCGACGGATCATCGGGAATCAGCGTTTCGGCGTTATGCAGGAATTCGAAACGCTTGCCGTGAACGAAGCGCCGCAGATCCCACTCCAGACCCAGAGCGTTGAACACATCTTCGCTCCCATCGCGGTTTTCCAGACGTACATGATCGATACGCGCCGAGGTCTCAAAACGGC
>JAWOGT010000283.1:0-6560 GCA_046496585.1 Halopseudomonas sp. | reverse complement strand
CTGGGTAGACCTCGCGAATTCTGGCTTGCGCTTCGCGCATCGAATTGCCGCTGGCGTTGCTGTCGTCGACCAGCAGTATTTTCTGTGCATCCTGGGGCTTAACCAGAGCGTGGTGCTTATAGCTGCGCGTGTTCCCACGGGCGAGTTCGTCATTACGAATAAATGAATAGAGATCGGTCAGAGGAAGATTGAGCTTGAGCGCAATGATGCTAGCGACCAGCATGCCGCTGCGGGGAATCCCTACAATCAGATCCACATCCCGAGGCACTTTGCTGGCGTAGTTGCTGGTGTATTTGCTGGTTAAACAAGCTAGATCATTGACGCTTCGGAAATTCACAGGTGTTTTCTCATGGCCTTTTGGCAACAGGAAATAGGAAGGAATGCGATGTCCAGATGTGACCAATATACCGCCGAGTGGTTCCATTCACCCGCGGGGAGCCGACCATAGTGATCGGCGAAGAGCACGATGTCGTCTTCAATAAAATAAGACCCTGACTGATCCTCAATCAATTCCAGAGGGATCATGCCAAGTTTTTAAGCAAGTGGATCTGGTCAGCCGGGCTGTAAGCGAACTGGTTCTAGGTCAACATATCGGTCGCCTCGCCGTTTGTGACTTTTGCAGTGCCATTCACGACAACCAGTGTTGGATTCAGGGATGATGCAACTGTAGCGACAATTTCGGCTCCGGATTTACGGGTATGCGATTGACCCGATAGCGCTGACCAAAGGCGCTGCTGCTGCAGATCTCCTGTTTCGCCGGCGCCACCCCCGGCAAGGGGTGCCACGCAACTCACTAGCGGGCTTCTCTACAAAGTTGCTGCACTGCTTGCGCAATGTCCAGGCATCGGCCTGGGTTAGGTCCCATGCCGTCTTGATCCCCATGGCCGTCAGGTGTTCATGCATGCGCCGGCCGACGCTTCATACTTCACCCATGGCCATGACTTTGAGCAGTCTGTCGCGCCGGCTAGAGTCACACATATCCAGCATCCTGCCATTCTGTTTCTGCCAGCGCTTCGCCGCCGTGTTGGCGAGTTTGGCCAGGGTTTTGGTCTGGGTGATGACGACGCAGGTGGGTATGCCGGTTAACCGCCGTACCCACAACTCGTACATTGGAAGCGAATCAAAGGCCAAGCAAAGCGCCGCAAGAACGACCGTCAGGCGGCTGCAGAGAAATGTCCAGAGCGGATGCTCAAATAAACCCGATACCCACTTGGAACAGGCGCTCGACCTGCTTGACCGCGCGCTTGTCGGCGACAAACAGAATCACATGATCACCGTCTTCAATAACACTGCGATCATGGGCAATGGATACCACTTCGTTTCTCACCAGAGCGCCTACCGTGGTGCCTTCGGGAAGATCCAACTGATCTATCCGGCGCCCGACCACCTGCGAACTTTGACGATCCCCGTGGGCAATCGCCTCGAGTGCTTCCGCGGCGCCGCGGCGCAGTGAGTGCACTGCCACCACATCACCGCGCCGGACATGGCTGAGCAACGCGCTGATAGTCGACTGTTGCGGCGACAGGGCAATGTCGATCAAGCCCCCCTGTACCAGATCCACATAAGCCGGATTGTTGATCAGTGTGATTACCGTGCGTGCACCGAGCTTCTTCGCCAGCATCGAAGCCATGACATTGGCTTCATCATCGTTAGTCAGTGCCAGGAACACATCCGTAGCTTCGATATTTTCTTCGATCAGCAAATCGCGGTTGGATGCGCTGCCGTGCAAAATGGTGCTTTGCTTTAACTCCTGTGACAGCAACTCACAGCGCTTCAGGTCCAACTCGATCACCTTGACCCGATAACGACCTTCAATGCTCGCCGCCAGCCTCGCGCCAATATGCCCGCCGCCGGCGATAACCACACGTTTATAAGGCCGATCCTGGCGCCGCAGTTCACCCATCACCTGGCGGATATCTTCCCGTGCCGCGATAAAGAACACTTCATCGTCGGCCTCGACCACGGTGTCGCCATCCGGAATTACCGCACGCTCGCGCCGGAAGATCGCCGCTACGCGAATCTCCACGCCGGGCAGATGCTCTCCCAGCGCGGCAATCCGCTGCCCCACCAGCGCGCCACCGTACCGCGCCTTGACGGCCACCAACTGTGCTTTACCTCCGGCAAAATCCAGGACCTGTAACGCACCTGGGTACTGCAGCAGGCGTTTAAGACTGCGAGTCACCAGGGCCTCCGGGCTGATCAACACATCCACCGGAATCGCCTCACGACTGAAGAGGGACTGCCCCTGCGCCAGATAGTCCTGCCCACGGACCCGGGCGATCTTGCGCGGCAGGTTGAACAGACTCTGGGCTACCTGGCAGGCAATCATATTGATCTCGTCGCTATTGGTGACGGCAACCAGCATATCGGCATCCTCTGCCCCGGCCTGGGCGAGGATGCGCGGGAGTGAGGCAGAACCACAAACGGTGCGCAGGTCCAGACGATCCTCCAGTTCACGAAGGCGCCGGATATCGTGGTCTACTACGGTAATATCGTTAGCCTCGCCAGCCAGGTGCTCGGCCAGGGTGCCGCCAACCTGCCCGGCACCCAGAATGATGATACGCATGCGTAACTCCCGTGAATGTGCATGCGTTCAGTGTTGGTGATCAGCCTGTAAAAAAACGATGCCCAGCTTGCAGACAACGCGTAAACAATACGTATACGCTCAGTCGTGCTGACCCAGAAACCGGTAACCGACTCCTGCCTCGGTCTCGATATAGCGTGGCGCGGTGGGATCATCGCCCAGTTTGGCGCGCAGCCGGCCGATAAAAATCCGCAAATAGTGGGTGTCGTGGGTATGATGCGGCCCCCAGATATCCTTGAGCAGCTGTTGCTGAGTGATAATCCGCCCCGGATGGGCAATCAACGAACGCAGCAGCTCGAACTCCTTCTTCGACAGATGCACGTCCTCCCCGGCCACACTGACGCGGTGATCGAGCAGATCGACTGTCAGGTAGCCGTCCGCATAACCTGTCGGCGGGACTGCCACACCAGTATAGGTGCGCAACACTGCGCGGATACGGGCGAGCAACTCATTGGCGCCGAAGGGTTTTTCAACGTAGTCATTGGCACCGTTGTCCAGTGCCATGACCTTGTCGCGCTCGCCATTGCGTACGGATAGGACGATCACCGGGCCCTGATAGAATTCGCGTAGACGCTGCAGCAGCTGCTGGCCGTCCATATCCGGCAAACCGAGATCCATGATCACCAGATCCGGCTGGTGCAAGGCAGCCTCTTGCAAGCCGCGCCGCCCATCCTCCGCTTCCAGCAACTGATAGCCCTGAGAGCCTAGGCAGATAGTCAGAAAGCGCCGAATCTGTGGCTCGTCATCGATGATCAACACGCGATTCATATTGATGCACCTACCGCAGAGTCGCTTCCTTCAGGCAGTGGCAGACTCATGCGCAGTGTCGCGCCTTTGCCTGTCGCGCTGTCGAGTACTGCTACCGTGCCACCATGCGCCGCCATAATACTGCGGCAGATTGCCAGGCCCAGGCCGGTACCTGCCGCATACTGGTCGCCATGACTGAAGGTATGAAACATGTCGAAGATCTGATCGCGCTTGTCCGCGCTAATACCCGGCCCGCTGTCGCGCACATCGACATGCAGCCAGCCCTCTTCTTCTTCAGCGCTGAGCCAGATTCTGCCGCGTGGCGGTGAAAAACGGATGGCATTCTCCAGCACATTGAACAGTGCTTGCTCGATCAGCGCTGGATGCACGTGTAACAACGGAAGTCCGAGCGGCACATCCAGCTTTATCTCCAGATCGCCGATCAAGGGTTTGCTGCGGCGCATAACCACACTGACAATATCGTCCAGGCCGATCCAGTCGCGATCCAGGGTCAGCTCGCCATGGCCCAGCCGGGTCATATCCAGGAGTTTCTGAATGTAGCGATCCAGGCGCCGGGCTTCGCTGAGGGTATTGTCCAGCAGCTCCGCGCGTTGTGCGGCATCCAGCGAGTCGCTCAGGTCAATCAAGCTCGACACCGAGCCAATCATGGTTGCCAATGGCGTACGCAAGTCATGCGAGACCGAAGACAGCAGTGCGGAGCGCAGTTGCTCGCGCTCCTTGCCCAGGGTTTCATCACGCAGGGACTCTTCCAGCTGCACCCGCCCCCACGCCAGGCGCGCCAGGCTCACCAGCGTCTCCAGGCGCTGGCGATGGGTGCTGTGCAGCGGCTCGGTAGCCGATAGGCGTATTGTGCCTACCGGTTCGGCCTTCGAGTTGGTAAAGACCAGTGTGGCCCCACTCGCATCCTCAAACCAACTGACCTCACGCGGCGGCTGCACCGAATGCTCGCTGGCCAAGGTGGCATCTGCCGGCCGAGCATACCAACCAAGAGCGTCTTCCAATTGCGCAGAAAAAACCCGAATGACCTCCTCTGCGGCAACACACACCGAAAGAGCTCGAGCACAGCCCATCTGCTGCACGTTCCAGCGCTCGCTATCACGTAGCGCAGCCACCTGCTCGCTAAGCCTGGCGGCCAAGTGGCCGGTAGCAATGGCCACCATAATCAACAAGATGCCGGTGAAGATATCCTGTCGATGCAGCATACGCAGGGAGTAGTGAGGCTCGGTGAGAAAAAAGTTATACGCCAGGAAACTGAGGATGGCCGAAGCCAGTGCCGGCTTGACCCCAGTATTGATCGCGGTGAGCAACACCGCCACCAGGTACAGCAAGGCCAGATTGGCCACCGACAGCAACGGCAACAATAGAACCGCCAACAGCGTTGCCAGTGCGGGCAACAGCACCGGCAGGACCAATGATTTCAGGGAGGCCACACCCAGGAGTGTCTTATTCATCAACTGCGCCAGAACATCGGTGTAAACAGGACCATCATCGTTAGAAGCTCCAGACGGCCGAGAAGCATGGCCAAGCATAGCAGCCATTTTGCCGCGTCCGGCAGGCTGGCGAAATTACCCGCAGGTCCCACAATGGGCCCCAGCCCCGGCCCAACGTTGGTCAACGCTGTGGCGGCGGCGGTGAGACTGGTAATCAGGTCCAGCCCCATCAACGACAATAACAGGGTAAATCCCGCCAGACAGAGGAAAAACAGAAAGGAAAAGGCTATCGCCGAGAGGATGATGTCATCGCTGACCGGCTTGCCGCTGTACTGGGTAACAAAGATGCCATTGGGATGCACCAGCTTGCGGACCTGACTGCGCAAAAATAGATAGCTGAGCTGAAAACGGAAAACCTTCATCCCGCCACTGGTTGAACCGGAACAACCGCCGATAAACATCACCATGAAAAACAACGCCACGCTGAAGGCACCCCACTGGGTATAGTCACCCGAGGCGTAACCGGTGGTGGTGATTACCGACACGAGGTTGAACGTCGCGTGAGTCAACGCCTCGAATGGAGCGTGCGCGCCCTGCTCAATCAAATAGGCAGTAAGCGCCAGCGATACCACAGCAACAATCATCAACAGCCCCTTGACCTGCTGGTTATTCAAAGCGGCCAGCAGCGGGCGCCGAACAAAGCCGATCAACATGGTGAAAGGCATCGCACCCAAGAGCATAAAGGCAATGGAAATCCACAGCACCGGAGCACCAAAACGGCCCATGGAACGGTCGTCCGTCGCATAACCGCCGGTGGACACAGTGCTCATCGCATGATTGATCGCATCGAACAGGGTCATCCCTGCCCACCAGTAGCTCAGCATGCAAGCCAAACTGAGAGCCAGGTAGGTACCCAGCAGCATGCGTGCCAGAGTCTGAATGCGCGGCATGGATTTGTCTGACCAGTCGGAAGATTCGGTATGAAACAGCCGCATCCCGCCCACCCGCAGAAAGGGCAGGATGGATACCGCCATGCCCACCACGCCCAGACCACCCAGCCATTGCAGCAGTGAACGCCATAACAGCAGGCTCGGCGGCAGGGTTTCTATTTTACTCAGAATGGTCGAGCCGGTCGTGGTAATGCCCGACACCGCTTCAAATACCGCATTGACGAAGGTCAGCTCAAAGTGACTGAAAAACAACGGCAAGGCCCCAGCCAGTGACATCATCACCCAGCTCAGGCTGGTCAGCAGATACAACTGCCGCGCAATCAGATGGAAGTGAGGGGTACGGCCGCTGACCACCATGCTCAGGCCCACCGCTGAGGTCAGACCGGAGCTGATGAGAAATACGGACATTTCCGGGTCCTGACGCACCCAGGCAAACAATGCCACCGACAACATCAACCCGGCCATGATCAGCATGAGAATGCCGCACACATAGATGATCGGACGGAGGAATTTGAACATGGCCTGACTCTCGAGATAGTGGAGAACAGGCTAAGGGCATATGGCATAAACAAACGAGCCGTAAATGCGTGGCCAGGCGTAAACATTACGTAAAGGCTGACCAGAAAAGAAGGGTCAACATTGACCCTGTGTTGCAAACGACCGCTTCTGGCCGAAAGCCGTCGAAGCTGACGGGCAGAAAACGGCCAAAAGCTGCCCGAACGAATAGGCTGAGACCGACGCCGGTGGTGTTTCGCTCCACAAGAATCTATGACGTCTTTGCCGTGGTCCTCGCTTCCGCCGCCGCGCGCAAACAACGTTTCGGTGGTT
>JAWOGT010000234.1:0-13797 GCA_046496585.1 Halopseudomonas sp. | reverse complement strand
GCGCGCTTTGCCCAGGGTATCTATTTCGCCTTCGAAGATCTGACCACCTCACCCGCCCAACTGGACCGCCTGGGCCCATGCGAAGCGCGACTGACCATCTACGAAGGCCGCTACCATCAGGTCAAACGCATGTTCCACGCCGTGGGTAATCGCGTGTTAACGCTGCACAGGGAAAGCATGGGCCGCATCGTGCTGGATGATGACCTGACGCCAGGCGCTTTCAGGTCGCTGAGCCAGGCAGAAATTGCATTCGTCGGCCAGGCAGCCTGACGCAGTCGCGGCTCAGGCGATCGGATTGCTGACACTTTCGATGCGCCGCTTGACCAGCATCGGCTCATCGACACCCTTGAAGATCACGTCGCTGATACCCCGGCCCGTCACTTCGATAGTGCCAAAACCGAACAGGCGCCCCATGATGCCCTGACGAATCTCCACGGTTTCAATCGAGTTGAGCTTCATTTCTTCGGTGTGCCGGCTGATAAAGCCGGTTTTCAGAATGACCCGCTTGTTGGTCACGCCCTGCTCTATCGAACGCAGTTTGAGATATTCATACAGCGCCAGCAGCAGCGTGATACCCAGCGTGGGGATCGCCAGAATGAGCCAGACAATCATCGGCACCCGGGCAAACCAGTGCAGCTGAAACAGCGAGTCAATCTGTTCGCCGTCGGAGAGTGAGTCTTCAATATAGGACATGTGCGGAGTGCTCCAAAGCATCGGATAGACTGGTCAGACCGGACTTTACCGCAAAAGACTCCCCTAGAGCATGCGCGCTGCCACCGAAAGCGCCGGGCGCGCGGTCCTGATTAAATTCCTTGTTACCTTTTAAATGCCACCTTTGCCGTTCGAACAAGTCGGATTTCAAAAGGTCATGCCTATGCATGAGGGTTATTGTCACTGTGGTGAATGCTCACCACGGCGGTCTTGCGCAGGTCGATTTTAATTCAGGAGGACAGGATGAATACTATTATTGCCGCCCGTTTCGAATTGCATGATCAGGGCGAGGACGTACTCCACGCATTACAGGGCGCCGGTTTCCCGCCGGCGGCCATGACGCTGTTTTACGTCAATCCGCACGGCCAGCATGCTATCCACCCCATTGGCGGCGATGACCATGACTCCCCCGGTGCCCGCGATGCCGATAAAGGTGCAGCCACCGGCGGTGGACTGGGCGCTGCGGCGGGCCTCGCCGTGGGCGCAGCAGCGGCCACCGTCGCAGGTCCAGCGGGTCTGGCCGCCGCCGTAGGGGTAGGCGCCTACACCGGTTCGCTGGCCGGTGCGGTGAGCAGCACCAACCAGGAGTCCGAAGTCGACGAGGCGGCTGACCATGGTGACAATACCCGACAGCTAACCGATCGCCAGGCGGGCATTCACGTGGCCGTGCGGGTGGATGGCAGCGATACCCCGGACGACGCTCAAGCGCTGGCCGTGGGCACTTTGAGGGACCATGCGGGGATGGACATCGAGCAGGCCGAAGGACGTCTCGAAGCCGGCCACTGGACCGACTTCGACCCGCGTAACCTGGTGCATCTGCTCTGAGCCAAGCGCCGCGCAACGGCCCTCCCGCCTATCACGGCAAGTGCTGGTCGCGGCGCGCCCGCGCGGGTGTGGTCCCGGTCCAGCGGTGGAAGGCGCGGTTGAAAGCGCTTTGCTCGGAAAATCCGAGCAGCAGGGCGATATCACCCAGGGTCAAAGCCGGATCGCGTAAATAATGCCCGGCCAATTGCTCGCGGGTGCGATCCAGCAAGGCCCGCCAGCTTGATTGCCGTTGCTCCAGGCGCCGCTGCAGGGTGCGCACGGACACATGCAATTCAGCGGCGACGCGCGGCAACCCTAGCTCCCCTTCGGACATCAGGCGCACCATGGCCTGCTGCAATGCCCGGTCGAAGTGGTCGCCATCCGGCAGCGCCAACAGCATGGCCTGGGCCTGCTGGTCGAGCAGACCGAGTACCGCTGCGTCGCTGTGCGGCAAGCCTTGGTGCAAATCGGCGATCGGCAGCTCGACGGCCGTGACCTTTGCGGCGAAATGTACCGCGCAGCCGAAAAAGGCCTCATAGGCCAGACAATCTGCCGGGCTGGGCCGCGCAAAGGCAAAATACACCGCCGCCGGCACCGGCGGCAACGCGACCAGACGGCGCAGAAAGGTCAGCATCGCCGCGATGGCCACCGTATCGGCCAGCGCACCGGTCGAGGCGTCGGCCGGCCACTGCACGCGAATCCAGTCGCCGCAGGGCTGGACCTGCATGACATTCAACCCGTAAAACAGGCTCTCATAGCGCTGGTAAGCCTGCAGCGCCTGACCCAAGGTGGTGCTGGCCAGAATCAGATAGCCCAGCACGCCGACATGCCGGGGCTGAATCAGTGCACCGATAGCCAGCCCTGGTGCCGGCAACGCCGGGCGCAAGCTGACCGCCCGCTGCAGCATCGCCTGCCAGACCGGCAGCGGTACGATATCCGCCGGTCCCCGACTATCCAGCAGATTACGCAGTTCCGGCGCCGGCAAACCCTCCTGGTCCAGCCAGTCGGTGAGCAATTGCACCCATGAACCCGTCACCCGTAGCGGCATTGCCATGCTTGTCTCCCGAGCCTACCCGGCTATTTGGCATCCAGAGTCAAAAACATGGCATAAAATGTCAATAAAAATAACGCCCTGACGCGCAGCATGAAAACTCATTACTCCAGCAGTAACAGGGAACACCATGCAACTCACCGCGATGTTTCACAGCATCTGGCTTGAAAGCGGGCTACCGCAGCTGCTGCAGATCCTGCCAGCCTGGTTGGCCCTGGATGAGCGGCAATTGGTTTTCATGCTGGCCACCCCGGTGTTTATCGGCGTGTTTGCCTGGGAGTATCTGCAGATTCGCCACGATCCGCGGCTGGTAGAGGGCAAGGAGTCACTGCGCAACTTTATGCTGGGCGCCGGTTACCAGACCACCGAACTGCTGTTCGCCGGGCTGATTGCCTTTCCGGTCTACGCCTTGGCCTACCACTATCGCCTGCTGGATATTCAGCTCACGCTGTGGACCGGCGCGCTGCTCTGGGTGCTGACCGACCTGTGCTTCTACTGGATGCACCGCAGCTCGCATCGAGTCCGCTGGTTGTGGGCCGCGCATGTGACGCACCACTCCTCGCAGCGGATGAATTTCTCCACCGCCATGCGCCAGAACGCCACCAACATCTTCAACGGCGGCTGGTTATTCTATGTGCCCTTGGCCTTGCTCGGCTTCAACCCGGTATGGATCGGTGTGTGTTATGCGCTGTCACTGGTCTATCAGTTTTTTATCCACACCACGCTGATCGGCAAACTGCATCCGGCCATCGAATATGTGTTCAACACGCCGAATCATCACCGCGTACACCATGGCCGCAACCCGGCGTATATCGATACCAACTACGCCGGCGTGTTTATCCTGTTTGATCGGCTGTTCGGCACCTTTACCCTGGAGCGGGCCGATCAGCCGATCGAATATGGCATTACCCGGCCCAGCAACAGCACCGGCCTGCTGGCCAGCTGGCTGCACGAATATGCGGATATGTTCGCTGCCATGGCGCGGCCCGGGCCCTGGCGCCAGCGCTTGCGGCACCTGTGGATGCCGCCCGAGTGGCAGCGCGAGCCGCCTGATCACGCGCCGGCAACGCAGGCTAAGCCCAGGGACTGACAGCGCCAGCCTTGCCGCCAAGCGTCGCCTGCTCTAGGCTGGCTGGACCACCATGAGGATGCGCAACCCTATGATCAAAGTCAGTGTCATGTACCCGAACACACCCGGCGCCCGTTTCGACCACGATTACTACCGTGATACGCATATGCCGTTGGTCGAGAAATTGATGGGCGATGCCTGCGACCACTACACGGTAGACAAGGGACTCGCCGGCGCCACCCCCGGCAGTGACGCCCTGTATATCGCCATGTGCCATATCTATTGCGAATCGGTAGAGGTGTTCCAGAGCGGTTTCGGCCCGCACGCCGCCGTCATCACTGCGGATGTACCCAATTACACCGATCTGACCCCGCTGTTTCAGATCAGCGAAGTCGTAGTCGGCTGAACTCTTACCTGATGCATGTACCAGCACCACGTACCAGCACCACGGCTAACGCAGCCGCTGCGGGGGGATCGCATAGGTCCCTACCGCATGCGCGACCGGGTCGTCACTGCCCTCGGAGTACAGCGCCACTTCACCGATCGCCAGTGTCTTGCCCAACTTCAGTAACGTGCACACGCCAATGATGTCGCGACCGGACACCGGCTTGCGCAGAAAATTGATATTCAAATTGGTGGTCACCGCCAGGGCGACCAGCCCGATCTCTCCGAGAATCGCCGCATACAGGGCAACATCTGCCGTAGTCATCATCACCGGACCGGATACCGTGCCGCCCGGGCGCAGCTCGCCGTCGCCGACCTGATGCCGCACCCTGGCCGAACACGGGCCCAGTGCGTCGACACTGACTCGGGCCTGGGGGAATTCACGCTGGAAGAACTCATTTAGCTCGGCAACATTGGGTTTCACGGACATGCACGGCTCCTGGGGCATAGACAAGGGCATAAACCAGGCCCACAGCATGCACAGTGTCGAACCGCGCCGCCAGCCTCCGTGCGCTGGATGGCCTAACTACCCGCCAGCCTGCCCGGAAAGCCACTTCTGGACAGCCACCCCAGGCAGGCGGCGCATTGGCCTCAACCGATAGCGGCCACCACGCTATTGGCCGAGCGCACCGCCGACTCCAGCAGCGGCACACCCTCGTGCGCCCAGGAGCCGCAGAAAAACACTCTGCGGCCGGGCGCTGCATGCCATCGGCGCAAATGCTCGTGCACCCTCGCGGTACCCTGATGCACCACCGCGCGTTCGAAGCGAATCCGCGCCAGCAGCGTACGGGGGTCGGGCTCGAATAACGGATTCCAGGTCTGCAGGACCGGCGTTCGGTTCGCCAGACTCGGTTCGACCTGATTGACCAGCACAGTGAACATCGCCCTGTGCATCTGCCGATCCATCTGAAAGTTCAAGGCGGTCCAGTCTGCCGGCCTGGCCGGTAGAAAGCGCAGATCCTGGTGCACCCATAGCTCGCCCGCCGCAAAGCGGATGTCGCCGAGCACACGCCGCTCCTCGGCGAAGCTCTGTTCATCGAGAAAGTCCAGCTGATTGGCCTGCGTGGCGACAATCACCCGATCAAACTGACCACCTTCGCCGCGCTGATTGCGCACCTGCAGGCCCTGCTCCTCGCTCAGCAACTGCCTGACCGGACTCGCCGAGTACAGCGTCATATTGCGCGCCAGCCCCTGCGCCAGAGCGGACGTGCCGCCCTGTAGACGCAGTAGCGTCGAGCCATGCACGATGCCGCTCAATTGATTGAGTATCTGTAGCGCCGGCCACGCCAGCAGGTGCTGCTCGTCACAGGTACACAGCGTGGTCAGCATCGGCAAGACCAGCCCGCGCCAGAAAACCGGGTCCATGGGATGTTCCAGCAGAACCTCGCCAAGCGTCTGCCGGGACTGCTGCGCCTCAAGCTCAGGTATCAGCTTGGCCAGCTTGCGCAAACCCAGGGCGATGCGCAGCGCGTGCCCGTTCACATAACGCCAGGAGCCGACAAAAGGCCAGTTACCCAGCGGCAAGCGGCCGCTACGAAACCAGGTGTGTTGGTCGCGCCAACTGCAGGAAGTGAAGGTATTGACCGCATAGGTGCCCACCCCTACCGCACTGGCCAGCGCCAGCACACTGGGCCAGGACTCGCTACTCATTACCCGTAGCGGTACATCGACCAGGCCACCCTCCACCGACAGCGCGTGGGCATCCATACCGTGACCGGCCTGCGCCTCGAACAGCGTGACCTGGTGACCATTTTGCCGGCAGCCATAGGCTGCTGCCAAGCCAGCCATACCCGCACCGATCACCGCTATGGCGAGGCTCATGGGTGGCCCCTGCCCGCCAGCCAACCGGTGCATATGCCGAGTTTCTGAAACAAACCGCACCCATTTCTGTGTAAGCTGACCAATAGACTGAAGACCGACAGCGAGAGTTCATCATGAAAAACCTGCACATCGACATTGTTTCCGACATCGCCTGCCCGTGGTGCGCGATCGGCTACGCCCGGCTGGAACTGGCCATGCACGAACTGGCCGACGAAATGGACGTGAGCGTGCAATGGCATGCGTTCGAGCTCAATCCGGATCGCGACGCCGAGCCCATGCCGATTCTCGACGCCCTGAGCCGCAAGTACGGCCGCAGCGTGGCCGAGATGCAGGCGGCGCAAAGCAATATGATGGACATTGCCAAGGACCTGGGCCTGGATTTCACCCGCATGCAGGAACGCTATACCCGCAATACCTTCGACGCCCATCGGCTGGTCAAATGGGCCGGCGAACAGGGCAAGCAGACGGAGATGAAAATGGCCTTGTTTGCTGCCTATTTTGGCCAGGCCGCCGATATCGCTGATGCCAGCATACTTGCCAGCTGCGCCGAATCCATCGGCCTGAGTGCCGAACAGGCGCTGGAGGTAATACGCTCAGAGCAATTTGCCCAGGCCGTGCGCGATGACGAAGCCACCTACCAGCAGGCCGGGGTGTCTGCGGTACCGGCCTTTATCATCAACCAGCAATACATGATTGCCGGCGCGCAGGAGCCGGCCAGCCTGGTGAAAGCGCTACGTGACATAGCCAATTCGTCTGTTGAGCCAGCCTGATTCAAGCCAGACCTTCCGATATCAGCATGCCGTGCAACACATAACAGACCTGCTGGCCCCGTCGCAAGGTCAGCGGTGTGCGGCCGGCGATCAGCCATTGGTCGGCGAGCAGAGCGTTGATGTACATACGCAGGGCATCCAGCTGACGTTGCTGGCGGTCTGGCAGCTCGACTACCTCGATGCCTTCAGGAGAGGGGGCTGAAACGGGCACATACGGCATTGCAGGGTTACCCGAACGTGGCGGCGATGAGGGTTTTTCTTGCATATCGCAGTCCTTCGGGTGGATTGGACAGTGCCCGCGTCGTCCGCATACCGGCTCGGCTTGCAGCCCCGGCCATCCCTTGTTCTGCTTCAAGAATTCAATCTGGTCACAAAGCCAGGTAACTGGGGAAGGTAATGCAGAGACGACCGTTCTTTTTTGAAACCAGCTCACTGCTGAAGTTCATGCTTGCCAGCAATGTCCGACCAACGGCACAGCGCTCTGTACCGTTGCCATTCCCCGCTTACAGGCCGCTACAAGCCAATCCGCCCTATCGATCAAGACCTCGGCGACCGGATCGCCAGGCGAGTTAGCGGGAACTGATTCGACTCTGCACGCGTCGAAGAAAACGGCCGATAACAATCGGCCCTTTTCATTTCCAGCGGTTAACTCCGGAGCTCTCTTGCAGTGACGTCTCCCCTACAGTCCCAGCCCGCCCCAAGGGCCGCCACCAAACGCTACCCGCAGATAGCCATCGTGTTGCTGGCCGTGCTCGGTCTGACTATTTGCGCTGTATTGAGTCGCAGCCTGTATAACCAGGAAACCCAGGCTATCGCCCTCGATTTCCGGGGTGATATTCAACAGGCGGCCGCCGTATTCGAGCGTGAAGTATTGCTTAACCTTGAGGTGCTGCACGCTCTGAAAGCGGCAATGGACATCATGCCCGGCATGCATTCGGACCGTTTCAAAATGCTCAGCGAGGGTATTCTGGCGCGTTCACCGGCGATCAAGGCCTTCGCCTGGGCCCCGGTCATTGACCGCGAGCGCCTGGCGCGCTTCGAACAGGTGCAACAACGGCTGGTACCCGCTCTGCGGGTGACCGAGCGGGATGCTGACGATAACGTTATACCGGTCGCCGATCGGCCCTGGTATGTGCCAGTGCAGTTCATCGAACCCCTGAATGAAAACCGCACAGCCGTGGGTTTTGACCTGGCCAGCGAGGGACGCCGACTGGCATCGCTTGAGACCGCGCGGGACACCGGGCGGTTGGTCGCCACCGCCGGCATCACCTTGGTACAGGAACAGGAACAGGAACAGGAAAACCAGCAAGGCTTCCTGGTATTCGCGCCACTGTACCAAGGGCATCCCGACACGCTGGAGCAGCGCAAGGCAACTCACTATGGTTATATCAATGCCGTCTTCCAGGTCGGCGAACTGGCTAATCAGGCGATTGGCTGGGGCGAAAAATCCAGCCTGTTGTTTCAGGTGATTGACGTCACCGACGCCGAGTCCAACCTGCTTTACAGCAACGCCGATCCTGAGCATCCGCGCTGGGCAAGCGAGTTGGGCTTCAATGTGCAACTCAGCGATGTCGCCGGGCGCGACTGGCGCATCGATGCCATGCCCTCACAGACTTATATCGACCGCCGGCGCGGCTACCTGCCTGCCCTGGTCATGGTCTCGGGTGGGCTCTTCATCGCGCTGCTGGTGATCTATGCGCTGATCAGCCTGAACCGCAACCGCGCGCTGAATGCAGTCAAGGACAAGCTGGAAAAGATGACACTCACCGACGGGCTGACGAATCTGTCCAACCGCCGGCACTTTGATCAATTTGTCGACCAGGAGTGGGCCAGATCCAAACGGCTGTCCTCACCCCTGGCGTTGATCATGCTGGATATCGACTACTTCAAGCCGTTCAATGACCATTATGGCCACCCCGCCGGGGACGCCTGTTTGCGTGAAGTAGCGCGGGTTCTGCAGGGCGTGGTGCGTCGGCCAACCGACCTGCTGGCTCGCTACGGCGGGGAAGAGTTTGCCATTGTGCTGCCCGACACGGATAACGTCACGCTGGTGGCCGAAGCCTGCCGCGCAGCCGTTGAAGCGGCGGGCATTCAACACAGCCTTTCCGAGGTCAGCAGCGTAGTGACCATCAGCGTCGGAGTGTGTTCACGGACGCCAGGCCCCACCAGCCTGGACGAGCTCAAGGAACAGGCGGACGCGGCACTCTACCGGGCCAAGGATGCCGGTCGTAATACCGTCGTGCACTGCGATCCCTGACGCTGAGTACGCGTCACACGCCAGGCCAGCGCGCGGGCATGACGAATATCCGCTGCTCTTCATACCAGTCACCGCTCAGTGGGTGTTGACGCAACTGGGCAAACAGGCGTGGCGTCGCCGCGTCACGGATTTCGGCCAGTGCCGTATTCCGATCATCCACATCAGGCGCGGCCGACTGCACCCACGGGCCCAGCCAATGCGGTTTGCGCAGCGGCACCCAGTGGCTGACATCCATCTGCAAGGCCGCATCCAGGTAGGCCCAGACGCCCCTTGGGTGGTTAACCGGCACCCCTTTGCCGGTATGCACCTGGCTATCCAGCGGATAGAACAGATAGCCTGGCATGAAAATGCAGGACAGCTGCGGCTGCTCGATCCCCTGCTCGCGCAGCGCCATGGCCGTTTCCGGCAGCGCCGTGCGCTGGCTCTGCTCATCCAGCAGCCGCCGGGTTTTCAGATCCAGACGGTCGCGGGCATTGGGGCCGTACCAGCGCACGTCATGGTCACCTGCGGGTGCGCCAGGCGCTATATAGCCCAGGTAAAATTTCACCGCGATCTCGTGATGTTCAACCACCCCGGTATGGCGATTACGCACGACAAAATCCAGCTCGCCCAGGGTAATGCCCGCATGGCGGATCGGCAGGTTCCTGACCAGCAGATCCCAGCCGAGAATATCCGTCAGCAGGCAGGCATACAGACTTTCGAAGTAGATACCCAGGCGCCGATTGGCGGGCTGGGTGAGGACCGCGGGACCGGCTTCGGGGTGGGCGTCCCAGCGGGCCAGGCGCGCCAGCAGATCCTCAGGCCAATAGGCGCGCAGATCTACCACCTGCGGCCCGGCAAGCAACTGCGCGGTGTGACACATCCACGCCAGATGCCGCACAGCCGGTGTACGAAAGCGGGTCAGGTCAGGGCTTGCAAGCACAAGGCTTTGCAGCGCCGGGCTTTCGGAAGAGAATGTCATGCTCGCAGATTAACCCCCTTTTGCAGCCAGGAGAAACCACCCATGGCCCACTGGTTGATGAAAACCGAGCCGGACGAATGCAGCATTGATGATTTTGCCAGGGCCGCGGACACACCCATCACCTGGGACGGCGTGCGCAATTACCAGGCACGCAATTTCATTCAGCAGATGGCCGCGGGCGATCAGGTATTTATCTACCACTCCAGTTGCCAGCCTATCGGCATCGCCGGGGTGGTAAAGGTGGTCAGGACAGCCTACCCCGACCCGGCCCAGTTCAATCCGCAGTCGGCGTATTTCGATGCCAAGAGCACGGCAGACAAACCGCGCTGGCAGTCCGTGGACCTGCGCTTTGTACGCAAGCTGCCGCGGCTGATCCCCCTGGCTGAACTGAAAACATTACCCGGCCTGGAAGACCTGGCGCTGGTCAAGCGCGGTAGCCGGCTGTCGGTGATGCCAGTCAGCCAGGCGCAATGGCAACTTATTCTCGGCCAGGTCAGCTGAGACCGACTAGGCGCGAGTCAGGAAAAAATCGGGCTACTTCTTCTTGCGCGGGTGATTGCGGCTGCCGGTGCCCTTGCTCGGTGCCGGCGGCAGATTCTTCTGCTCCTTGCGGTCGGCCCGATCGGAATTGCGGGAGCCGTCCTTGAAGCGCTTCTTGCGCTCGGCGTTATCCAGTTCCTTCTTCACCCTGGCGGCGGCCATCGCGATCTTTTCCTGCTCGACCAGGGCCGGGGTTTCCAGACTGATCAGGCCCAGTTTGCCCGAGCGCAGCTCGTTGATCAGCACTTCGCAGATCTTGTGCAGGTTGACCTTGCCACCGGCACGCAGTGCACCGCGGCGCGCGCCGGCCATCTCGAGAAACTCCAGCTCGGTGCTGGGCAGGTATTCCAACTGGAAGTGTGCCTGGATCAATTCGGGATAAGCCTTGATCAGGTACTCGGCGACGAAAAAGCTCACATCGTCGTATTCCATCGCGGTGTTCTTGATCGCCCCGGTGGCAGCCAGACGATAGCTGCTGTTGGGATTTTCGATCTTTGGCCAGAGGATCCCGGGGGTGTCGAGCAAGACCACGCCACTGCCCAGATTGATACGCTGTTGATCCTTGGTCACCGCCGGCTCGTTACCGGTTTTCGCGACCACCCGCCCGGCCAGGGTATTGATGATGGTCGATTTGCCCACGTTCGGAATGCCAACGATCATCGCATTGATATTCTTCGCCCCGGCGTCCTTTTCCGGCAGCATCTTGCGGCACAGATCCACCAGCAACTTGATACGCGCTGGCTGCTCGGTGGTGGTGGCGAAGGTTTTGACGCCGCGTTCCTGCTCCAGATAGTCCTGCCAGGCAGCCGTCACTTGCGGGTCGGCCAGATCGGTCTTGCTCAGCACCTTGATGCACGGTTTGTCGCCGCGCAGTGCGGCAATCGCCGGATTTTCACTGGAGTAGGGAATGCGCGCGTCGAGCACTTCGATCAACAGGTCGACCTGGGGCAAAGCTTCCCTGATCGCCTTCTGAGCCTTGTGCATATGTCCGGGGTACCACTGAATCGCCATTGCGCCGCGCCTGCTTTTGAAGTCAGGCGTTATTGTACGTTAACCGGCCCTGATTCAGTAAACAGCGCAGGTATCGGCACCAGCTCACCCTGACGTACGGCAACGAAGCCGGTACGCAGGTAATAAGCCAGCCAACTGACAATGCCCACGACCTTGGCACCATCTTCCCAGAAGTCTGGGTCCAGGAACTGAGGGTCCAACAGATCAAGCAATACCGACAGCGCGAAGAAAACCAGCGCCAACCCCAGCACCAGGAAGTCGGTATTAAGTATGGTCCGGTAAAAGCGCAAGAGGTAATAGAGTACGAAGAGGCCGTAACAGGCGAAGATCAACAGCTCGGGAATACCGATATGGGGAAAGAACGCTTCATGCAGAAGAAACACATCATCAAAGCCCAGTACCAGTGACAGCAAACCCGACATCAGCAGGAAAAATCGCGTGTCATACCGTCTGGGTCCAGGGGGTAGCACTATCGCGCTGAACAGACAGACTGTGGCCGCGCCAGCCCAAAAAAAGATACCGAACTGCGAGAGGAAGCCAATATAGATCGAGACTCCCGCCACTGCCGTCGGATCACGCACCATGTCCCCGATCGGAATATCCTGCCAGACATGCAGTAACAGCAACATGCCCAGCAGCAACATCGATACCAGCAAAACCAGAACAACTATCGGCAAGGTAGACCGCATCCGCAATGCAACCCGTAATCTTGTCATATCGTGCGCCCCTAAGGCATTGCGCTAGAGCGCGCAATTGCTCGCCTGATCCGTCAGGCAAGTAACACAATACAATGTGTTGCCGTATTATGACAAGACGGTGACGCGGCATGCTGTTTTCGCGCGGCATACGCAGAAACCTCGGAATGACGTGGTTTTCCGGCGCACAATTCGAAGCGCGAGTGCACCGGCGTTCGTAGGTTACGGATTCAGGGGGGCATAACTGGGGAGGGGGAAAAACAGGGACAGGGAAAAGGGGGCACCAATCTAAATCCCGACTACCCGGAACGATGACTCCATCCGGGTAATCAGGCGGCGCTACTGCGCTTCGCGCTCAACCGCTTCGCCGGCATCCTGCATATCCCGACCAGCGCCTTCCATGGTGTTACAACCCGCAATGAACAGAACGGCCATACTGAGCAGCAACGATTTGATTGTCAGACTCATAATCAACTCCAATTTGATATTAACCACCTAATTGCAGCACCTAAGACTCAATGGTGCGCTGCCAAACTTTGGACCGCGCGGTGGCACAACAGTTCTATTGGAACATGTTTTCCGCATCATGTTCTGTGAAGCAGCCTAACCCCCTGACCGGGCAGCAGGGCCGAGTGAGCGGACTTATTGCAACGAGGCACGCGCCCAGGGCGCAACGCCGAGCAGGACATCCAGACGTTCAAGCGTCTCAGTCAGCTCACGGCCGCTGTCCGACTGGCAGCCGCTGTCATGTTCCAACACCGACTGTTCAAACGCAGCATTGGTCCAGATTACCGTGTATTGCGGCAAGTCGGCGACACGCGGTTCACAGTCGAGCGTCGACTGGGTGACACCCATCTCAGGCTTCCATGCCGCCAGCCTGGACTGCGCTGCCGCAAAGATCGCCACCTTGTTATTGATCTGTTGCGTGCCCTTGATCCGGGTGTGGCGCACACCATTGAAGTACGTGGCCCCGTTGGCCTCTACCGCGACCTGATACTCCGGGCAGGTGCCAGCGCAGGACCCAACCGAATAACTGATGCGTATCGGATCTACCCCGGTAGCCGCTACTTGCGCAACTTGAGACTGCTGAGCGCAGCCCACCAGGAATAACGGCACAACACAGGCAACCAGGCGAATAATGGCGAATCGACTCACTGAACATTCCTTATATGGGGTAGGTGCTCCTGTATGGACCGCCTGGTAGCGAATTTTACTCAGTTGATTTGCGATGTATATGTGCGCGCGGCTGTTTAACCCCGACCGGCACCACCGCGGGCTCGTCTTGACGACGCTTGATCACACTGAAGGAGCCGCCTGCTTCCAGGATCACCGACTCCGCATCGGCCGCACAAAAGACGAACTAAATGCATAGCCGCCCTTCTAAACGTTTGAAAGCTTCATACCTTGCGCGATTGGCCTTCGCAGGCCTCTCGCTCAACCAACAATAAGGAAAGCTACCGTGACTGCCACTCCCCATCGCACCTACCCACCGCACCCACTAACGCTGCATCCGATTCATGCCGTGTTGCTGGCCGGAACCATTCCGCTGTTTCTGGGGGCCCTGCTGAGCGACATCGCTTACTACCAGAGCTACCAGATACAGTGGAGCAACTTCGCGTCGTGGTTGATTGCCAGTGGCCTGGTGTTTACCGGCCTGGCACTA
>JAWOGT010000132.1:0-2634 GCA_046496585.1 Halopseudomonas sp. | reverse complement strand
ATCCTCGGCCATCTCGGCCTCGGCCAGCCCGGGTTTCTGGAAATACAGCATGTAATGGAAGCGATCCGGGTACAGCTCGCGAATCATGCCAATGGCGGGCTTTTTCGGGCGCCCGCCGAAGGGCACCGAGAGGGCGCCGACCACCTGCACCCGCTGTGGCTCGAGCAGCGCCAGGTGCCCTTCGGCGGGCGCCCGAAAAAGCCCGCCATTGGCATGATTCGCGAGCTGTACCCGGATCGCTTCCATTACATGCTGTATTTCCAGAAACCCGGGCTGGCCGAGGCCGAGATGGCCGAGGATATCCCGCGCACCCTGCGCCTGATGATGCACGGCATGTCTGCTACCGCAGGCGGCAGCACCCTGGTGCAGGACAAACCCGCCGATGCACGCTGGCTGGATGAGCGTATCGACCCCGGCGTACCACCGGATTGGTGTTCGGCAGAGGCGTTCCAGGTCTATGTCGAGACCTTTGAGCGCAGCGGCTTTCACGGGCCGGTCAACTGGTATCGTAACTTCGAGCGCAACTGGGAGCGCACCGCGCCGCTGGCCGGCAAGCGGGTCGAGCAGCCGGCGCTGTTTCTCATCGGTGACGCTGATCCGGTGGGCGAGCTGGAAGCCTATACGATCAAGAAAATGCCCAGCGTGGTGCCCCACGTTGAGCAACACCTGCTGGCCGATTGCGGTCACTGGATCCAGTGTGAACAGCCACAGCAAGTGAATGAGCTACTGCTGGCCTTTCTCGCCCGTGAATTTGCCCAAGGAGATACCCCATGACGGCCTGCGATCTGCGCGGCAAACGCATCCTGCTGACCCAGGCTGACGCCTTTATGGGGCCGGCACTGCATGCGGTACTCAGCCGCTGCGGCGCCGAGGTGATCGCCGACTGCCGCAGCCTGGATACATTAGAGAGCGTCGAGCAACTCGTCGCCAGTGCCGGTCAGATAGACGTGCTGGTCGCCAATCTCGGCGTACCCGCCCCGTCAACCACTGCGGAGCTGGTCAATGACCAGGAGTGGCGCGCGATGTTTGCCCATATGGTCGACCCGCTGCAACAGCTGACCCGCGCGATACTACCGGCGATGATCGAGCGCCAACGCGGCAAAATACTGCTGATGGGCAGTGCCTCGGCACTGCGCGGCATGAAGCGCGCATCCAGCTACAGCGCCGCCAGGGGTGCGCAGCTGGCCTATGTTCGCGCGGTCGGGGTGGAAGTCGCCAAGCACAACATACAGGTCAATGCGATCGCGCAGAACTTCGTCGACAACCCGACCTACTTTCCCGCCGAGGTCCAAGCCAACCCGGCTTTTCAGGCACGCTTGCAGCGCGAAGTACCCTTGGGCCGGCTGGTGTCTGCCGACGAAGATGCGCAGTTTGCCGCCTACCTGTGCAGTGCTGCCGCCGACTGTTTTGTCGGCCAGGTCTTTCCGGTCTGCGGTGGTTGGGCGGACTGATATGCAGTTCGGCGCGCCGACCCAGCCGGGCAGCCACAGGAGCCACGGTAACCAAGCCGGTTGTTGATAAGCGGCTGTTATAGCCGCCCATCAGGCGGAAAAACCCCGCGCGGCAAAGGGTATGATGACCTTCGATTTCACCACGGAGCCCCTTCATGCACCAGCAGCAGATCAGCATCGCCCAGCGTTTTTGCGGACCGCCACACAGCGGCAATGGCGGTTATGTCGCCGGTCTTCTGGCCAAAGCACTGGCCCGGCCCTGCCAGGTCACCCTGCACGCCCCGCCGCCACTGGATACAGCGCTGCAGCTGCGGCCCACTGAGCACGGCATGCAATTGCTCAGCGGGGATAGCTTGCTGGCGACCGCCAAGGCCTACACTCTGGACCTGCTGCCACCCGCTGCACCGCAGCTGGACACCGCGCGCAACGCCGAAAGCCGCTTTGAAGGCCTTCAGCAGCACGGGCTGCCCGGCTGTTTTGTCTGCGGCACGCTGCGCCAGGCGAAGGACGGCCTGCGTATTTTCGCCGGGCCGCTGAATGCCCAGGCCAGTGAAGTGGCTGCCGTCTGGCAGCCCGATGCGACGCTGGATGATGGAGCGGGTTTGGTCGCCAGCGAGTTCCTCTGGGCGGCCTTGGACTGCCCAGGTTTTTTTGCCGTCAAGCGCCAGTCAGGCCTCGCATTGCTGGGTCGTTTTGCCGCACAGCTGTTGCAGCCGGTGGCGATCGGCGAGCAGCTGATTGTCAGCGGCTGGGCCATCCAGCATGACGGTCGCAAGCATCATGCGGGTACCGCCCTGTATCGCCAGGACGGTACGCCGGTGGCCGTGGCCGAAGCGACCTGGATCAGTCTCAAGCAGGCCTGATCCAGGCTGGCCAGGCGCGCTTATTCGGCGTTCAGGTAAGACGAGCGGGTCAGCCCCAGACGCAGTGCGTCGACAAAGCGGGCGCGCTCGGCCGGACTGAGCCGCGCGCCGGCGACCTTGTCACGATAGCGGCTGACCAGTTCATCGGGCTCGAAATGCACGTAACGCAGCATGTCCTCGATGGTGTCATGGGTTTCAATACCGCCATGCACCACCCGACCATCGCTGCGCAAATAGACATTCACCGAGTCGGTATCGCCAAACAGGTTGTGCATGTCTCCGAGAATTTCCTGATAGGCACCGACCAGGAAAATACCCAG
>JAWOGT010000115.1:0-4226 GCA_046496585.1 Halopseudomonas sp. | reverse complement strand
ACGGTGATGGTGCCGGGCTTCTTGTCTGCGGTGAATTCGACCTCGTCGCCATTCTCGACCCCGACTCCGCCGGCCTCTCCCAGCGCGAAGTACTCGACGTTGCGGATCGTGCCGGTGTTGCGCGTGACGCGCACGTGGGTCGCGGTGGCGAGCGGCTTGGCCAGCCGCGCCAGGTCCGCGACGCTGTACTTGCCGCCGAGGGCGAACTCGAAGCGCTTGGCGTTGGCCGCCAGGCCATTGACCTTGACGGTGTTCTGGCGCGGGGTGACGAAGATGACGTCGCCGTCGGCCAGCTGGATCAGCGGCATGCGGCCGGCGAGCAGGAATTCATAAAGATCGACCGTGGCGCGCAAGTCCTCGCCACGCTTGACCTGCACCTTGAGGAAGGAGCCCCGCTCGGGGTCGATGCCGCCGGCCTGGTCCAGATAGTGCAGCAGGCTGTCCATCGAGGTGCCGCTGTAGAGCCCGGGGCGATGCACGGAACCGCCGACGAACACCCGCACCGGCTGCGCCGCCGCCAGGCTGGCGTAGCTCGAGACATTGGCCTTGAACACCCGGCGCACCGCATTCTCCACCGTCGCCTGCAGGTTCTGGTTGCGCACCCCGAGCACCCTGACCGGCCCGACGTGGGGCAGGAAGATGTTGCCCTTGGGATCGACGACATGGATCGCGTCGGACTCGAACGCGCCCCAAATCCGCACCTGCACGCTGTCTCCGACGGCGATGAGGTAGTCGGGGTTGAACTGGGTCGCGCCTTCACGGGCGAAGGCGCCGCTGAACAGCTGCGCGCCGAAGACGTCGCTGGCCAGGTTGGCGGCGTAGTCGAACTGCTGCGGGCTGACCTGCTGTACCGGCACGTTGAGCGGCGGCCGCTCCCGGGCGGCGGGCGTGGTCGCCGCTGGAGGCTGCAGCGGGTTCTGCACGATGCTGTGGATGTCGGACACGCCCTGCGCCGCGACCGGGTTGCCGGCGACTGCGAGCATCAGGGCAGCGAGGAAGGTGAAAAAGCGCATGAAGCCCATGTTTAGTCCCGATGGTCCTGAATGGTGGCGATGACCAGGCGCGTGATGCCGTACACCAGCACCAGAATCACCAGCAAAGTGGCCAGATTGTAGAGGCGTTGTGGGTAGATTGCGGTCTCGGCCCGGGCCGGCGATTCCACCATCACTAGGCTCTTCAGCTTGCGGCTGGCCTCGATGCGGGTGGTTTCCATGGCAGCTAGCGCGGCCTTGTAGGCATCCTCGGCAAAGCCGGCCTCGAGAGCGAGGTTCTGGTATTCCGAGGCCAGGCGGTTCAGGCGGCTGCCGTCCTGCGAAGCCACCTTGCCGCGTTCCTTGTCGAGCTGGGCCTTGAGCGCTGCGACCTGGTTGCGGACGACTGCCACCTGCGGGGCATTATCCTGCAGGTAGCCGGTCAGGGTCTTGAGCTCCGCCTCCTTGTGGGCAATCTCGCCCTCGAGCTGGGCCGACAGCGTGGCGCTGGCCTGTGCCTGGGCCAGCGGGTCGAGCACCTTGTGCTTGTTCTGGAAGGCGATGAGCTGATTCTTCGCCGCCTGGTAACGCTCGCGCGCCTTGAGCATCTCGGTTTCGGCAAACGCCATCTGCTCGCGTGCCATGCGGTGCGAGATCTCGTTCACGAAGCGTTCGCTCTGGGCGATGATCTCGGCGTTGGCCTTCTGCGCCAACTCGGGGTCGAAGGCTTGAACGCGCACGCTCAACAGGCCAGTCAGATCGTCGAACACCACCTCGACGCGGTCGCGGTAGTAGCGCAGGAACCACTCCTGGCTGGTGCCTGCATACAGCCGGAACAGCGGATCGATCTTTTTTGAATCGTAGGCTTCACGCAGCCCGAACTTGGCGTCGAGGTGCTTGAGCATGTCGAGCGAATGGATGTAGTCACGCAGGTAGAGGGTTTCCTCGCGCGAGCCGGTACTCACTCCGGCCATCATCATGGCGATGCCTGAAACATCAGACGCGGAAGATTCGCCGGCCTGCCTGACCGTGATTTTTGCCTCGCTGACGTAGCGGTCAGCCGCGAGAAAAGTGTAGTAGATGACCGCCAGCAGCATCGGCAGACCGATGATCCAGAAAGCCAGGCTATTTTTTAACTTGTGAAACATTTCAGCTATCTGTGTCCAGTGTTGTTTGCTCAGCAAATTTTTTTGCCTTACGGTTTGCAACCCTGCCCCCGCCTTTTTTCCCAGGGATCCCAGGTCGCCCCTGCCGCCTGGCTAAGACTGCTTCGGTACGCAGGCGTTTTTGCGGTGAAATATTTGCCTGTTCCTCATAGGCGTTAATGCCTTCTTTTACATCCTGAAAAAGAATTGCCTGGCCGTTATTCACCAACACCACCGTCTGGCAGATGCGCACGATTTCGTTCATCTGATGTGTTACCAATATCACATTGGACTGACCAATCCTGTCTTCCATCAACTTGCGGCTTTTCTCCTTGAATCGGGCATCGCCCACGGCGCCGATTTCATCCATCAGGTAGTAATCGAAGTCGAAGGTCCAACTCATCCCGAAATTTAATCGCGCCCTCATGCCTGATGAGTAGGACTTTACTGGCTGGTCGAAGTAGTCACCAAGTTCAGCAAAGTTCTCGACAAAGGCGATCTTCTCGCGCATCTGGTCGCCAAGGGCTCCGTAGATTCGGCAAACAAATTTCACACTGTCACGACCGGTGAGTGTGGCATGGAGGCCACCCGACAGACCCACTGGCCAGGAGATGCGCTTGTCGGTAACAACGCGACCGCAATCCGGAGTGTCTATGCCACCAATTAGCCTAAGTAAGGTTGATTTACCGGCGCCGTTGCTTCCTATCAGGCCAATGTTGGTCTTTTCCGGAAACGTGAAATTTAGATCGCGGAATATATAGCTCCGCTCGCCATTGGTCAGACGATAGGATTTAGTCAGGTTTTGTAGTTCGATCATCTTGCAAGCAGCACGTGGCGCTTGTTGCGATACAGGGCCAGCCCCAGAAAAAACAGCACGAGCATATTCATAACAACATAAAGCAGGCTGACATTCATCACCACGTGATATTGGTTGAAAAACGCCCCTCTCATCAATTCGATGGCATGTAGCAGGGGATTCCACAAGAGAAGAGGCAGATATTCTTGGGGTATCAGGGCAATCGGAAAGATGATGCCGGACAACAGGTAGAGCGGCATAAACATGATGCGGACCAGGGTCTTTGCTTCTGGTAGATAATGGATCAAAACGCAGAGCACCATGCCCAATCCCATCCCCATCAACACCAGGACCGCCATCAGAAAGACCAATGAAAACGGGTCTCTGAAAGGGACGTCTAGGCCAATCCATGCCATGCCGATCAGGATCAATGCATAGACAGTGACAGCGAGAAAAGCGTCAAGCAGAGTCCGCGCAATGAAGGTATCCATCGGCTTGATCTGGCGATAGGAAAATAGCCCACGATTGGCATTGACACCTTCCATCACACGCAAGGCGATGTTCTTGAACATCAGGAACGGCACGATTCCAGTGACTATAAAAACCGCGAAGTCGATGCCAAATAGCGCGCGGTCCCGAATATACGAGAAGATTACGCTTAGCACAATGATGTGCGCCATCGGCTCGAGCACCAGCCAGACATAGCCATATTTGTAGGCACCAAAACGCGTTTTAAGTTCGCGTAGAAATAAGGCGAAGATCACCGATTTCTGGATTTGCCAAGGCGTGCGCAGGGGAATGTTGCCGGACATGTCAGAAACCGATTTGAGCCAGAGCGCACACGATGGCTTGAGTTCGCCGTGCCAGGCAGTAGGTGAAAGTTGATGTTACGTAGTTCATGGATTGGTAATTGTAAACGATGGAGTCCAGAGTACCGGATGACAACCCATCCTGTCGTTTGGCAGGGCGCATGCAGGAGTCTCCCCCGGGAGGATGCCGCCTCGGAACTACCTTGAGTGCCGGTTACATTTCGTTACCTTTCGTGGCATTCGTGAAATATCAAGACGTGCAGGTATTCATATACTGAGAGTGTAGTTTGGTTCTTCGTTCACTTTAATAAGGAGTAGATCATGCGCAAAAGTTTATTGGTCGTTTCGGTTCTGGTGGCTGCACTGAGCAGCGGTGTCGCGATGGCCCAAAAAGGTGGCGGTGGCGGCGGTGGTTCCGGCATGAGCTCCGGCGGCAGCATGCAGCAGAGTGGCAGCATGAACCAGAATAAACAGTCGAATGCCAACCAGAGCAAGCAGAAGGCTT
>JAWOGT010000072.1:0-9260 GCA_046496585.1 Halopseudomonas sp. | reverse complement strand
TGATCTGGGCTGTACTGCGCAACTCAGCACCCCGGTGTTGGCGGCCTATGTACAATCCTTTCGGGCGTTGCAATCGGGCAATGCCGAAGCGCTGGAACGGGGCTTTCAGGCATTAGGCGCACGGCAGGACCGCTCGGCGGTGCCGTGGGCGCTGTACCGGCAACTGCAGTCGATCCTCGGCCCGCTGTTGCAGTCCGGCGCGGATTGGGATTTTGCCGCAGTTCAGGTCCATCAGCAGGCCCAGCAGTTGATTCCTCAAGTAATGGAGGCGCTGGGGAGTCTGCAGCCAGCGCCGGCCACGCTACTGATCAATCGCACCCTGGAGGGCCATTACTGGAGCCTGAGTCGCCTGGCGCTGAGCATGCCGCTGGCGGATTTGCTGGAGCCCGGTGTGGCGGCATTCGAGGCTGAGCAGCCGCGCTGAACAGCCTGCAATGTCTCGATGCAGTCAATGATGCCGATTCAAAAAGGCCGCCGCGCGCGCTAGCGCCGTATCCGCGACCTTAAGCAAGCCACTACTGGCCTGGAATACATGCCAGCAGCCCGGATAGCGCTCCAGCTGCACCTGAACCCCGGCAGCCTGTGCTTTCTGGCTTAAGCGCAGACTGTCGTTGAGCAGCAGCTCATCCTCGCCAACCTGGATCAATAGCGGCGGCAACAACGCCAGCTCGGCATTGATCGGTGACAGCTCGGGATCGCGCCGGTCCCTACCGATCGGACAAAACAGATCAGCAGCCTGTTCAATCCAGCGGGGATTCAGCAGCGGATCGCCGGCCGGCGGGGTATGCAGTTGCTCGCCGGTAAAATCGACCACGGGTGAAAAGCACAGCAGCGCGCCGGGCAAGGGCAGGGACAGTTCCGCCAGCCGCAGGCACAGCAGCAGGGCTAGATGAGCGCCTGCCGAGTCACCGGCGATGGCAATATCCTCTGCTGCGTAGCCGCGGGTCAGCAGCGCTTGATAGGCGCCCAGCGCGTCATCGCGGGCGGCGGGGAAGGGATGTTCCGGTGCCAGCCGATAATCCAGCGCGCACAGGCTCCAGCGACTCTGCTTGGCCAGCGCCGCGCAGAGCCCGCGGTGGGTTGCCGGCGAGCCGATCAGATAAGCACCGCCATGCAGGTAGAGTATGACCTTGCCTTGGCTGTTGGGCGGCCGGTGCCATTCGCAGGGGCGCTCGGCAATGATCTCGTTGCTGCGCGGCACACCGGGTGTTACCGGCATGCCCGCCGTGAGCAGGCGCAACACTCGACGCTGGCCCGGGATCGGCATGCCGGGGTGAATCAAGCCGCGAAACAACAGCCGCATGGCGTTACGCAGCAGGCCGCTGATCAAGGGCTGGCCGGGGTCAGGATGGGTGTATTCGCTCAATGCCGGAGTAACGCTCAGTGTCTTTTCGGTCAGCGTTATCGCGGGCAGGGTGTCAGCGGGCAAGGTCATAGTCTTTCAGCTCCGGTTGACGGGTCAGGCGGCGGTAGCTGAAGGTGTAGCCGGGCCAGTTGTTGGTCTGTTTGCCGTCGGCGGTTTGATACCAGCTGGTGCATCCGCGGCTCCAGATGGTGGTGCCGATGGCCTGCTGCACGCGCGTATTGAATGCGCCCTGCACCTCGGGCTTGACGTCCATATAGCGCAGACCCTGGCGCCGCAATGCCTGTATGCAGCCCACTACATAGTTGAACTGGCTTTCGAGCATGTAAATGATCGAGCTGTGCCCCAGGTTGGTATTCGGGCCGTAGAGCAGAAACAGATTGGGGAAACCGTGCACGCTGATGCCCTTGTAGGCCTCTGCACCGGCCTGCCAGGCGGCGTTCAGTTCCTGGCCGTTGAGCCCGGTAATGCGCATGGGCGCGAGAAAGTCGGTGGCGGCAAAGCCGGTGCCGTAGATCAGCACATCGGCGGCATGTTCCACGCCGTCGCTGGTCAGCACGCCATCGGCGGTGATGCGCTCGATGGCGCAGGTGTTGAGCCTGACATGCGGCTGATCCAGTGCCGGATAAAAGTCGTTGCTGATCAGCATGCGCTTGCAGCCCATCGGGTAGTCGGGGATTAGCTGGTTGCGCTTGTCCGGATTGTTCACGCCTTGGTGCAAATGGGCGCGAAAGCGCTTTTCCAGCACTTTCATCAGTGCCGGGAAGCTGATGAACGCCAGCGCCCGCACTTCGTGGCTAAGGTACTGCCAGTAGCGGCTGAGCCGCTGCAGGCCGGGAAAGCGCTGCAGCAGGGCGCGCTCGCGAGGGCTGTAACGGCGGTCGGGCTTGCCGATGACGTAGGCGGCGCTGCGCTGAAACAGGGTCAGTTCGCGGGCCAGCGGGGTAATCTGCGGGACGAACTGGATAGCCGAGGCGCCGGTGCCGATCACCGCAATCCGCTGGCCCTGCAGATCGAGGTCATGCCGCCAATCGGCGGAATGGAAAGCCTCGCCAGCAAAATCCTGCAGGCCGGGAATCTGCGGATAGATCGGCCGATTCAGCTGGCCACAGGCACTGACCAGCGCCTTGGCAGTGATTTGCTGGCCATCGCTGGTGGTGACCCGCCAGAGACCAGCAGAAGCGTCGAACTCGGCCGCCAGCACTTCGCAGTCGAGGCAGATACGCGGCGCCAGCTGATAGCGCTCAACGCAGTATTTCAGGTAGGCGAGAATCTCGGCCTGGGGCGCGTATTTGCTACTCCAGTCGGCTTTAGGCTCAAACGAGAAGGAGTACAGGTGCGAAGGCACATCGCAGGCGGCGCCCGGGTAACTGTTGTCACGCCAGGTGCCACCCACCTCGCTGGCTTTTTCCAGGATCAGATAGTCACTCAGGCCTTGCTGGTCGAGCCGAATGCCCAGCCCGATACCACCAAAGCCGGCGCCGATGATCAACACCCCCAGGGGCCGTTGCTGCTGCGTATTGTTATTCATTATGAGCTCTGCATGACGATTATGGGGCCGACTCCAGCTTAGCCGGTCTGCCGGGGATTGGTACTGGGTTTAGCCGACAGGGATGAGGGGGTTTCTGCCAGATGCCGCCCTGGCCTGGCCGCACCCCCCGGTCTGGCCGACATGTGCTTATGCATTCCGTTGACTGATAGGTCACCATTCCGCCGGTCAAGTAAAAAGCCGTCGCTGGGCCACTAGGGTATTCTGCGTTTTTGTCCCATTGGCCGATCAATTGAGGAGATTTTCCCGTGACCGATCTGCACGCGTTCCGTGAGGAAAGCCGGGCCTGGCTGGAAGAGAATTGCCCGCACAGTATGCGCACGCCGTTTACCGCTGACGATGATCAGTGCTGGGGCGGGCGCCACTTCACGTTCAAGAGCGAAGACCAGCGCCTGTGGCTCGAGCGCATGGCGGACAAGGGCTGGACCGCGCCGGATTGGCCGCAGGAGTACGGTGGCGGTGGACTGTCCAGCGCCGAGTGCAAAGTGCTACGGGAAGAACTGGCACGCATTCGGGCGCGCCCGGCGCTATCCAGTTTTGGTGTGTGGATGATTGGCCCGGCGCTTCTCAAGTTCGGCTCCGAGCAGCTCAAGCGTCAGCATCTGCCGCCGATGGTGCGCGGCGAGATCCGCTGGTGTCAGGGTTATAGCGAGCCGGGCGCCGGTTCCGATCTGGCCGGTCTGCAGACCAGGGCGGAAGATCAGGGTGATCATTTTATCGTCAACGGGCAGAAGATCTGGACCTCCTACGCCGACAAGGCCGACTGGATGTTCTGCCTGGTGCGCACCAATGCCGAGGCCAAGAAGCAGCTGGGGATTAGCCTGGTGCTGTTCGATATGGCCACGCCGGGCGTCTCCACGCGGCCCATCAAGCTGATTTCCGGCAGCTCGCCGTTCTGCGAATCGTTCCTCGACAACGTCCGGGTCGAGAAGGATCAGGTGGTCGGTGAGATCAATGCCGGCTGGACCATTGCCAAATACCTGCTGACCCATGAACGCGAAATGATCGGCGGGATGGGCAAAACCGCCGCGGGCCAGAAAACCCTGCCGCAGGTCGCGGTCGAGGCGCTTGGATTGCACAACGGCAAGCTGGCCGACGGTTTCCTGCGCAGTGAAGTGACGCGCTGGGAACTGGATGCACGGGCCTTCGAGCTGACCTCCGAGCGCGTGCTGGATGAGGCCAAGGCCGGTCAGGGGGTCGGCGCCGCATCGGCGATGCTCAAGTATTACGGTACCGAAGTGAACAAGCGCCGTCAGGAGCTGCTGGTCGCGCTGCGCGGCAGTGAGGCGCTGGTCTGGGAAGGTGAAGCCTGGAAAGAGGGCGCCGTGCCGCGGGCGTGGCTGCGTTCCAAGGGCAACTCCATCGAGGGTGGCACCTCGGAAATCCAGCTCAACGTGATTGCCCGCAACATTCTTGGGCTCCAGTGACCGAACCGAGGTAGAGACGATGGCAGCTTTGATCCTTAATGAAGAACAGCAGATGCTCAAGGACGCCGCCAAAGGCTTTCTCAGCGAACGTGCGCCGATCAGCCAGTTGCGCCACTTGCGCGACAACCGCGATGCCAGCGGTTTCTCCCGCGAGCTGTGGCAGGGCATGGTCGACATGGGCTTTGTCGGTACCTTGATGCTCGAAGAGTTCGGCGGCTCGGCCTTCGGTAACGTCGGCATGGGCCAGGTGTTCGAGCAGGCGGGGCGCAATCTCAGCGTATCGCCACTGTTGTCGACGGCGGTGATCGGCGTCTGCGCGCTGCAATTGGCCGGTTCAGCCGAACAGCAGAGACTGTTGCCGGCGATTGCCGAAGGCCGCTTGCTGACCGCGCTGGCGGTGGATGAAGCGCCGCGGCACAACCCTGCACGGGTGGCGACCACGGCGGCTCAGCAGGGCACTGGTTTTGTCCTCAACGGGCAAAAAACCTTCGTCATCGACGGGCATGTGGCGGACAAATTGATTGTCTCTGCGCGCACCGCGGGAGCCGACAGTGATCGGTCGGGTATCAGCCTGTTTCTGCTGGATCGCGATGCGGCGGGCGTCAGCGTTGAACGCACCCTCATGGTCGACAGCCGGAATGCCGCTGTGGTGCGTTTCAGCAACGTGCAGGTCGAGGCCGGCGCGTTGCTGGGTGAGCTGGACCAGGGCTTTGCGGTGCTCGACAAGCTGCTGGATGTGGCCAATGCGCAACTCGCCGCCGAGCTGTTGGGCGTGGCTTCGCAGGCCTTTGAGCTGACAGTGAAGTACTTGCAGGAGCGCAAACAGTTCGGCGTGGTCCTGGGCTCCTTCCAGGGGCTGCAACACCGCTGCGCGCACCTGTTCAGCGAGCTGGAACTGGTCAAGTCGGTGGTGCTCAAGGCGCTGGTGGCCCTGGATCAGGGCGCCGAGGACGCAGCACAACTGGTCAGTCTGGCCAAGGCGAAAAGTTGTGAGGTAGCCGAGCTGGCCACCAATGAAGCGGTGCAGATGCACGGTGGCATGGGCATGACCGACGAATTCGACGTCGGGCTGTTCATGAAACGCGCGCGGGCAGCGCAGTCGCTGTTCGGCGATTACCGTTACCATGCGGATCGCTTCGCGACCTTGCGCGGCTACTGAGACGTCAAGGGCGTCTACCAGGCCGGGCAATTGCCCGGCTTTTTTATGCGCTGGCGCATCGTAGGGCTAGGCACTGGGAGTGTCAGTGTTTAATCTGGCCGGTGACTTGATCGTGAGTGAGCTGCCCCTATGCTGTTACGCGGATTGACCTGGTTGATTGTGTTCCAATTGCTGGGGACCGGCTTGAACGTCCTGTTCCTGCCGTTTTTGCCAGGCCCGATCATTGGCATGGTGTTGCTGCTGATCTATCTGGTGTTGCGCGGCGAAGTCGGCGAGCCACTCGAGCATGCCGCCGGCGGCTTGCTGAAATACCTGCCGCTGATTCTGGTGCCGCCCGCGGTGGGCGTGATGGCCTATGGCGCGGAAATGGCACGCTACGGTTTGGCCATGGCCGTCACCCTGATCGTCTCGCTGTTTATGGCTCTGCCCTTATGCGGCTGGATCATGGAGCGGATGATGCGGCGCAAGCAGGCGCGGGAGTCCCAGTCATGAGCGGCGACCTGTTGTTGGCCTGGCAGGCGATCATGGCGCATCCACTGTTCTGGGTCGGCGTGACGCTGGCGGCCTATCAGAGCGGCGTGATGCTCTACGAGCGCAGTGGCATGCCGCTATTCCATCCGGTGCTGGTGTCGATTTTATTGCTGATCGGCATTATTCTGCTGCTCGGTGGCGATCTGACTGTGTACCGTGACAGCGTGACTCCCTTGATGGTGCTGATTGGCCCGGCGACGGTCGCCCTGGCGGTGCCGCTGTATGTCAACCTGCGGCGCATCCGCGAGTTCCTCTCGCCGGTCATGGTGACGCTGCTGGTCGGCGGCAGCGTTGCCACTCTGGTGACCATCCTGATCGCCTGGGGCCTGGGGATCGAACACTCGCTGGTCATGACCATAGCGCCCAAATCGGTGACCACGCCGATCGCCATGCTGGTAGCGGAACAGACCGGCGGTATCGCGGCGCTGGCGGCGGTATTCGTGATGATCACGGCGGTTATCGCCGCGGTGTTCGGACCCTGGCTGCTGCGCCTGGCCGGGGTGCGGTCCGATGCCGCATGGGGGCTGTCCATGGGCATCTGCGCGCATGCCATAGGCACCGCGCTGTCACTGGAAAAAAGCGAGGAAGCGGGCGCCTTCGCGGCCCTCGGGATGAGTTTGATGGGTATTACCACCGCAGTATTGCTGCCGTTAGCCGTGACGCTCTGGGTGTTGTTCTAGCGCGGATTCAGCGCTGCGGCAATTTACCGCCTGGCCCCGACTACCCTCTGGGGCCAGACTGGGTCGTGGAAGATTTCTGGATTCCGGAACATTCCTCATTTTAGTGCAGTCACAGCCTCGAGGCTTTTCTCAACTCGCGGCGGTGGCCGCATTGGCGGTAACCACCCATCTCCTCTAGGAGCAGTGCGCATGGAACTCGATCCCCTCCTGCTGTCACGCATCCAGTTTGCCTTTGTGGTGTCGTTTCACGCGATTTTCCCGGTATTTACCATCGGCCTGGCGTCGTTTATTGCCTTTCTGGAAATCCTCTTCTTCAAGACCGGAAATCCGCTATGGCAGCGCCTGTCGGCCTTCTGGGTGCAGGTGTTCGCGGTAGTGTTCGGCATGGGCGTGGTGTCGGGTATCGTCATGTCCTTTCAGTTCGGCACCAACTGGAGCAATTTTTCCTACGCGGCGGCCAACTTTCTTGGGCCGGTGCTCAGTTATGAAGTCATTACCGCGTTCTTTCTCGAGGCGGCGTTCCTCGGCGTGTTGCTGTTCGGCCGCAATCGGGTCCCCAGGGGCGTGCACTTGTTCGCCGCCTGCATGGTTGCGCTAGGCACCTTCATATCGTCGTTCTGGATTCTCGCGGCCAACAGCTGGATGCATACCCCGGCTGGTGTCGAGCTGCGCGAGGGGGTGTTTTTCGTCACTTCCTGGACCGAAGCGATCTTCAATCCATCCTTCCCGTACCGGTTCATGCATATGGGCCTGGCCTCCTTTCTGACCGGCGCTTTTGTGGTCGCCGGGGTGAGCGCCTGGTATCTGCTGCGCGGGCGTGAGGTGGAGATCAATCGCAAGGCGCTGTCGGTTTGCCTGTGGCTGATTCTGATCGTCGCCCCGACCCAGGCGGTGGTGGGCGACTTTCATGGCATCAACACGCTGGAACATCAGCCGACCAAGGTCGCGGCCATGGAAGGCAACTGGGAAACGGCCACCGGCGTGCCTTTACTGCTGTTCGCCTGGCCCGATCAGGCGACCCAGAGTAACCGCTTCGAGATTGGCATTCCCAAGCTGGCCAGCCTGATTCTCACCCACGATGCGGACGGCGAGGTGCCCGGCCTGAGTGCCGTGCCAGTTGACGAACAGCCGCCGGTAGCACTGGTGTTCTGGGCCTTCCGCATCATGGTCGGGCTGGGGTTGTTGATGATTGCCTTCGGCGTTGCCGGTCTGCTGTTACGCCGCAAGCAGCGCTATTGGCAGACGCCCTGGTTCCTGCAAGGGCTGCGGTTAATGAGTATTACGCCCTTTGTTGCCGTGCTGGCCGGCTGGATCGTCACCGAAACCGGGCGTGCGCCCTGGCTGGTCTATGGGCTGATGACCCATGCCCAGGGCGTGACGCCGTCGCTGACCGGCGGTATGGCGCTGTTTACCTTGCTCGGTTATATCCTGGTCTACGCGATGATTTTCACTGCCGGTCTGTATTACCTGCTGCGGGTATTGCAGGACGGTCTGGAGATCAGCGAGCGGGCCTCCGATGTGGATGACGTCCACCGGCCGGCGCGTCCGCTGTCGGGCAGTCATGTACCACTTGAACACCAGGGGGCCTGAACATGGATTTGGAAATCTTCGACCTGTCGATGATCTGGGCAGCGATCATTGCCTTCGCGGTGATCATGTACGTACTGATGGACGGTTTCGATCTGGGCGTGGGTATGCTGTTCCCCTTTGCCCCGGATGAGGACGCCCGCGATGTGATGATGAACTCGGTGGCGCCGGTGTGGGATGGCAACGAAACCTGGTTGGTGCTCGGCGGGGCAGGTTTGCTCGGTGCCTTCCCGCTGGTTTATTCGATCCTGCTGCCGGCCTTGTATATCGGCGTGTTCCTGATGCTGGCCGGTCTGATTTTCCGCGGCGTGGCCTTCGAGTTTCGCTTCAAGGCAAAGAGCTCGCGCTACCTGTGGAACTGGGCCTTTGCCGGGGGTTCGTTCCTCGCCGCATTCGCCCAGGGGGTGGTGGTCGGCTCCTATATCCAGGGTTATGAAACCGAAGGCTTGGCCTACTCCGGTGGGGCCTTCGACTGGCTCACGCCGTTCACCGTGATGACCGGCGTAGGCCTGATGGCCGGTTATGCGCTGCTCGGCTGCACCTGGCTGATCATGAAGACCGAGGGTTATATCCAGGCGTGGGCTTACCGGTTGGCACCCTGGCTGCTCGGCGCGGTGCTGGCGGTATTCGCCATTATCAGTATCTGGACGCCGTCGGTCGATCCAGCCGCCTATGAGCGCTGGTTCGCGGTGATTCGCTGGATCTGGATCTTCCCGCTGCTGGCCCTGTTCTTCGCTTTCCAGATCTGGCGCGGCCTACGCAAGCGCAAAGAGGCCATCCCGTTCCTGGCGACCATGGCAATGTTTGCCGCGACCTATTTTGGTCTGCTCTGGACCCGCTGGCCCTATGTGATTCCGCCGAATTTCACCCTCTGGGATGCGGCCTCGGCGCCGGAGTCGCAGCTGTTTCTGCTGATCGGGACGGTCTTCGTGATTCCGGCTATCCTCGGCTATACGGCCTGGAC
>JAWOGT010000007.1:0-3438 GCA_046496585.1 Halopseudomonas sp. | reverse complement strand
CTAATGTCGGCGGATGTCCCATATGTGATGCGTGGCGGTAAATAAGCGCAAAACAGTGCCGCCTCAATAGATTGGCTGCATAAACTATGTTAAAAGTACGCGGAAAAGGGATCGGCTGGTCATGCCATTTGCGCTAACCACCCACCATAAATAACAAGGGCTGGTCATAATGGAAGAAAATTTCGAAAGCCTGAAAGTCATGGTCATTGACGACAGCAAGACGATCCGCCGTACGGCAGAAACCCTGTTGAAAAAAGTCGGTTGTACGGTGATAACCGCCGTTGACGGCTTCGATGCGTTGGCCAAGATCGCCGACCACCACCCCGATATAATCTTTGTCGATATCATGATGCCGCGTCTTGATGGCTATCAGACCTGCGCGTTGATCAAGAACAACAGCGCCTTCCGTGGTACACCGGTGATTATGCTGTCGAGCAAGGATGGTCTGTTCGACAAGGCCAAGGGGCGCATAGTCGGCTCTGACCAGTATCTGACCAAGCCCTTCAGCAAGGAAGAATTGCTGGGGGCGATCCGTGCCCATGTTCCACAATCCAATGTTTTAGCAGGTGCGTCGGGCGCTTGAGCCTGGCGCTGCCTTATCGCCATACCGGGGGAGTTGCATGGCCAGAATTCTAGTAGTAGATGATTCGCCGACCGAGTTGTACAAGCTGACGGGCATGCTGGAAAAGCACGGCCATGAAGTGCTCAAGGCTGAGAATGGCGCCGACGGCGTGGCACTGGCCCGCCAGGAAAAGCCGGACGCCGTGCTGATGGATATCGTCATGCCGGGTCTGAACGGTTTTCAGGCCACCCGGCAGTTGACCAAAGACCCTGAAACGGCCCATATTCCGGTGATCATCGTGACCACCAAGGACCAGGAAACCGACAAGGTCTGGGGCAAGCGCCAGGGCGCCAAGGATTACCTGACCAAGCCGGTTCAGGAAGATACGCTGATCAAGACATTGAAGTCGGTGCTGGGCGGCTGATAGCAGCTGCTGGCATGTTGCCGAATAATAATCAGAACAGGCACAACATGGCAGAATCAATACATCCTTTCGATCTTCTCCAGCAGTTGGCAGGCCACTGTCGTCGTCAGGCGATAGGCCTGCCGGCGCAGGATATCGTCAGCGAGACCTGGAGCGGCGTCGGCTTTCGGCTGGCCGGACAACCGATGGTTGCGGCGATGGGCGAAGTCAGTGAAATCCTGCATGAACCTCGTTATACCGCACTACCCCGGGTCAAGACCTGGGTGCGTGGTGTGGCCAACGTGCGTGGACGGTTGTTACCGATTATCGATTTGAGCCGCTTCTTCGATGCCGCAGTCATCACGCCCCGTAAACAACGCCGCGTCCTGGTCCTGGACCGCGATGATCTGTTCGTCGGCCTGTTAGTCGATGAATTGCTCGGCATGCAGCATTTTCCAGTCAGTTGCTTCAGCACTGAATTGCCCACTATTGAGGAAGGCTTCAGACCTTTCGTGGTGGGAGCCTATGTTCAGGAGTCGGTATCGTCACTGGTATTCAACTTCCGGGCATTGGCACGCGATCAGACGTTTCTCGACGTAGCGATCTGATTGAGGGAGGGGGCGGCCGGCGAGTCCGGTGCCGCAACTAAATCAAGCGTAGCAAGATGAATGTTGTAGGCCAGGTAGGGGCCAGATGATGAAAAAGTTCGATAAGCAGATACTGTCCAACATGCGCAGCAACCGCACGCTCACCGGCTTGTTTGCCGCGCTGATCGTCTCTTTGCTGTTGCTCTTCGTCAACTTCCTGTACCTGAATATTCAGAGTGCCTACGACACCGAATACATCGGCCACGCCGGTGAATTGCGCGTGCTGTCGCAACAGATCTCCAAATCCGCCAGTGAGGCGGCCACCGGTACGCCCGAGGCCTTCGCCCTGCTGCTCGACGAGCGTAATGACTTCCAGCAACGCTGGCAGTACCTGACCGATGGGCGGGGAGAAACCGGCCTGCCAGCAGCGCCCGAGTCGTTGCAGGAGCAAATGCAGACCGTGCAAGGCAACTGGGATCGCGTGCGCACCAACGCTGACGAGATTCTGGTCAGCGAGGCAACGGTGCTGTCACTGAATGAAGTGGCCTTGACCCTCTCCGACACGATTCCGCAGCTGCAGGTGGAATACGAGGATGTGGTAGACCTGCTGATCGCCAGTAATGCCCCTGCAGATCAGGTCGCTATTGCCCAGCGCCAGTCGCTGCTGGCCGAGCGTATCCTCAACTCGGTGAACCGGGTACTCGCCGGTGACGAGGATGCGGTCATGGCGGCTGACAGTTTCGGCCGCGATGCCAGCCTGTTCGGTCGCGTGCTGCAGGGCATGATCGAAGGCAATCCGGCCATCGGTATCGAGCGGGTAACGGATGCCGACGCCCTGGTGCGGCTGAACGATATTGCCGACCTGTTCAGCTTCGTCTCCGAGTCGGTGGACGAGATCCTACTGACCTCGCCCGAGTTGTATCAGGTGAGTCTCGCCGCGAGTGAAACCTTTACCGATTCGCAGCTGCTGCTGGACAACGTATCGGCTCTGACGGCCGGCTTCGAGGCCCGTAGCGACGCGCGCTGGATCAATAGCGTTCTGGGTTACGTGCTGGCCTTGGTGGCGCTGGGCAGTATTTTGCTGATCGGCGTGCAAATGACCCGCGAAACGCGCCTGCGCCTGGCAGAAACGGACGAAAAGAATGACAAGAACCAGGCGGCGATTTTGCGTCTGCTCGATGAGATTGCCGACCTGGCCGATGGTGACCTGACCGCCCAGGCTACGGTAACCGAAGACTTTACCGGGGCGATTGCCGACTCGATCAACTTCTCCATTGACCAGCTGCGCGCACTGGTGCAGACGATTAACGAAACCGCGCTGCAGGTATCCTCTGCCGCCCAGGAAACCCAGGGTACGGCCATGCACCTGGCCGAAGCCTCCGAGCATCAGGCACAGGAAATCGCCGGCGCCTCGGCGGCGGTGAACGAAATGGCCGTGTCGATTGACCAGGTATCGGCCAACGCGGCCGAATCCTCTGCGGTAGCAGAGCGCTCGGTAGCCATTGCCAACCGCGGTAATGAGGTGGTGCAGAACACCATCACCGGCATGGACACCATCCGCGAGCAGATTCAGGACACCTCGAAACGGATCAAGCGTCTGGGTGAGTCTTCCCAGGAAATTGGCGACATCGTCAGCCTGATCAACGACATCGCCGACCAGACCAACATTCTGGCCTTGAACGCTGCCATCCAGGCGTCCATGGCTGGCGATGCCGGCCGCGGCTTCGCGGTCGTGGCGGACGAAGTACAGCGCCTGGCGGAACGTTCCTCGGCCGCCACCAAACAGATTGGTGCGCTGGTCAAAACCATTCAGACCGACACCAACGAAGCGGTTATCTCCATGGAGCAGACCACCTCCGAAGTGGTACGCGGTGCTCGGCTGGCGC
>JAWOGT010000005.1:0-16316 GCA_046496585.1 Halopseudomonas sp. | reverse complement strand
GCCTTCACTGTTTTCGCGGATCACCAGCATATCCACCTGTTCTGCCCGCCGGTCCGCCAGGTAACGGGGTGCGCCGGGCAATAAACGCGCCGGGCGCTCGCAGGCCCACAGATCCAGGCCCTTGCGAAAGCTCAGCAGCGGTGCCAGCGAGATACCGTCGGGCAAACAATAGCGGTCAGGGTCACGCAGTGGGCCGGGGTCACCCAACGCACCCAGCAGCAGCGCATCGTACTGGCGCACCTGCTGCAGGGCATCCTCCGGCATCATCTGGCCATGTTGTTGATGCCAGGCCGTGCTCGGCCATTCCAGCGATTCCCAGGTTAGCGGCAGGTCATCCTGCTCACGTAACAGCTCCAGCACCCGCACGGCCTCGGCCATGACTTCACGGCCAATACCGTCACCTGGCATCAGCGCGATGTTGGCCTGCTTGCGGGGTTGGTTGTGTAGTCCGGCCATGAATTACTCCGCGCCCATGCACAAATACTTCAACTCGGTATATTCATCCAGACCATGACGCGAACCCTCGCGCCCCAGTCCCGATGCCTTGACCCCTCCGAAGGGTGCCGTGGGATTGGATACCGCCCCTTCGTTGACCCCGATAATGCCCGCTTCCAAGGCATCGGCGACGCGCCATACCCGGTGTATATCGCGGCTGTAGAAATAGGCGGCCAGACCATAAGGGGTATCGTTGGCGATCTTCAGTGCTTGTTCTTCGGTATCAAACTTGATGACGGCAGCCAGCGGACCAAAGGTCTCGTCAGCGCACACCTGCATATCCGCGGTGACATCGGTAATCAGCACCGGCGTCACATAGTTTCCCTGCTGGCCGTCGGGCACCGGACCGGCCACGTGGCGCGCGCCCTTGTCGATCGCGTCGTCATAGTGACGCTTGACCTTCTCTACCGCAGCGTGATTGATCAGCGCCGACTGGGTCACGCCCTCGGCAAAGCCGTCACCGACCTTGAGCTTGCCCATCGCCTCGGCCAGCCGCGAGACAAATTGGTCATGAATTCCGGACTGCACCAGAAAGCGGTTGGCGCACACGCAGGTCTGCCCGGTATTGCGGAACTTGCAGATCATCGCGCCTTCCACTGCGCGCTCGACATCGGCGTCGTCAAACACGATAAAAGGCGCATTGCCGCCCAGCTCCAGGGAGACCTTCTGGATATGCTCGGCACATTGCGCCATCAGCGTACTGCCGACCTGGGTCGAACCGGTGAAGCTCAGTTTGCGCACTGTCGGGCTACCGGTCAGGGTCTGGCCAATCATGCTCGATTTGCCGGTGACCACGTTGAACACCCCTGCCGGAATGCCTGCCTCGTCAGCCAGCTCGGCCAGGGCTAGCGCCGTGTAAGGCGTCGCGTTAGCCGGTTTGACGATCATTGAACAGCCCGCCGCCAGCGCCGCGCCGGCCTTGCGGGTAATCATCGCCGCGGGGAAGTTCCACGGCGTGATCGCGGCGGTAACGCCAACGGGCTGGCGGATTACCACAATGTGCTGACCCGGCTTGGCGCCGGGGATGGTTTCGCCATAGACCCGCCGCGCTTCCTCGGCAAACCAGCGGATAAAGGAGGCGGCATAATCGACTTCGCCACGCGATTCGACCAGCGGTTTGCCCTGCTCCAACGTCATCAGCGTGGCGATGTCTTCCTTGTGGTCAAGCATCAGCTGGTACCAGCGCATCAGCAGATCGGCTCGCTCCTGGGCGGTTTTCTTGCGCCACAGCTGGAAGCCTTGCTCAGCCGCCGCTATGGCGTCGAGGATGTCCTTCTCGCTCAGGGAGGGCACGGTACCAAATACCTTGCCGTCGGCGGGGTTATCAACATCAAGGGTACTGCCACTGCTGGCGTCCAGCCACTGACCGTTGACATAACATTGCTGACGAAACAGACGCTGGGTTTTCAATAGAGACAGGGACATTCGTCCTCCGATTCGTTTGCATGAGCGAAGATTTCCGATATTTTCAAGGTAGGCGCCTTTGCCGCCCGATGCAAACCCGACTGGAAAAGACGCCTCTGATCAGCCAGCGCATAGAAAAACTGATCCGGTTTTCACTGCTGAGTGGGTAATTCCACTACACTGACGGGCAAACCGGTTGGCACGCTGTTGCGCACAACCGCCCCTTACCCTGCCTACCCCAGGAGCTTTCATGGCCAAACCCAATTACACCTTCGAGAAGCGCCAGCGCGAGCTGAAGAAAAGCAAGCAGCAAGAAGAGAAGCGTCAGGAAAAACTGGCCCGTAAAGACACTAACGAGCCAACCCCACCGTCCGATCAGGAGACCCCGTCATGAGCAAGGGCATGGATAGCAAGAAAGCCGCCAAGAAAAAACCGGCACTCAGTCTGCTGGAAAAGCGCGCCGCCAAGGCAGAGAAGGCCAAGGCAAAGAAATAGAACGTAGCTCTGCCTCGTATCTCTGGGTAAAATCGACCCTTTACGACAACTATCCTTTGACACTAAATGGGACAGCAATATGGGTCGCGCGTATCAGAACCGCAAAGAATCGATGGCCAAAACGGCTGACGCAAAAACCAAGGTGTACAGCAAGTACGCCCGGGAAATCTTCGTTACCGCCAAATCCGGCGGCGTTGACCCCACCGGCAACCTGGCGCTACGTGGCCTGATTGAACGGGCCAAGAAGGACCAGGTTCCCGGGCACGTCATCGACAAAGCGATTGAAAAGGCCAAAGGCGGTGGCGGCGAAGACTTTTCCGTTGCCCGCTATGAAGGTTTTGGTCCCGGCAACTGTATCGTTATTGTCGATTGCCTGACCGACAACCCGAACCGGACGATCTCGGACGTCCGCAACTGCTTTACCAAAACCAAATGCAAGATGGGTACACCCGGCAGCGTCAGCCATATGTTCGATCATTGCGCGATTCTGGCGTTCAAGGCCGACGACGAAGACACCGTGCTCGAATCCTTGATGATGGCCGACGTCGATGTCACCGACATCGAGAACGAAGACGGCCAGATCACGATCTTCACCCCTAACAACGAATACTTCAAAGCCAAACAGGCCTTGCTCGACAGCTTCGGCGATATGGACTTCAGCGTTGATGAAATCCAGTTCCTGCCGCAAACCAGCACGCCCATCGAGGGCGATGACGTGGCCATGTTCGAGAAGTTCATCGACATGCTCAACGAACTGGACGACGTACAGAATATCTATCACAACGCCGAGCTGTAATACCCCAGCTTGAAGCTTCCGGATTTGCGGGCCTGGTTATGAGGGCCCAGAGGGAAAGGCATGATTTTTAGCTGGATTTTGCTCGGGCTTAGCTCGCTACTGTTGGCGGCGACGGTATTGAGCAAAGTACCCTTGCACGACTGGTGGTTGAGAGCCTGCGAATTTCCCCGCGTGCAGATCCTGAGCCTGGCCTTCATCTGCGCACTGCTCAGCTTTTTTAGTGATCCGGCCTGGCAGTGGCCCACGCTGCTGATCTGCCTGACGGTGGTCGCTATTCAGGGCTGGCACATCCTGCCCTGGACGCCCTTCTATCCCGTGCAGATGCAGAAGGCTGAAGAGGATGACAGGCAGCAATGCATCAGCCTGCTGATCTCCAACGTGCTGACACCCAATCACCAGTCAGACGCCTTGCTCCGCCAGATCCATGAACACCAGCCGGATGTGATACTCACCCTGGAGTCCGATGACTGGTGGGAGAAAAAGCTCGATGAGGGATTGGCAGAGGACTGGCCGTATAGCGTCAAGATTGCGCAGGATAATCTCTATGGCATGCACCTGTACTCGCGCCTGCCATTGCACGAGGTCAAGGTCAAACGGCTGATTCAGGAGGACATCCCGTCGATACACGGGCTGTTCGAATTGGCTAGCGGGCAGAAAATCCGGTTTCATGCGGTGCACCCAAGACCCCCTGCCCCCAACGAAAGCGAATCCAGCCTGTGGCGTGATGCCGAGCTGTTGCTGGTGTCCAGGCTGGTAGCCGAGCATGACCAGCCAACCCTGCTGTTTGGTGACCTCAACGATGTCGCCTGGTCACGCACGACGCGGATGTTCTGCAGAGTCAGCGGCATGCTCGATCTGCGCCGCGGGCGCGGCATGTACAGCACCTTCCATGCCGATTACCGGCTGTTGCGCTGGCCGCTCGATCATATTTTTACCAGTGAACATTTTACGCTGGGTGGCATGCAGCGCCTCAAACATATCGGCTCAGATCATTTTCCGATCCTTGCTACGCTCTGTTACAAGCCCTCGCGCGCGCACGAGAACAACAAGCCCGAGGCAGAGGAAGGCGACCAGCAGCAAGCCAGGGAAACCATTCAGGAAGCCAAGGCCAACCCTGAAGAGGGCGACGACAAGTAGCCCAGGCTTTCCAGCCAGGCCATCAGTCGCCCCGCGCCCTGCGTTCAGGCCAGGACAACCTCAGCGCTGCTAGCGACAAAAGCCAAAACCACTGGCCTCGAGGTGAAAGTGATTGGCATGCGGCTGATTGTAATCCGGGCCCAGTACCGTTCCAAAATACCCGCAAGCGGCTTCATGCAGCGCCTTCAGGAAGCTGCTTTTCGCCGGGGCCTGAGTAGTATCCCAATCCCCCAGCACACTGACCTGATCGCCATTGTCCAGCCTGAAGGCGGCGACATCAAAAGCGTTGGCCGAGGCGTGCTGGCTGCGCCGGGCATTCTCGCGATGATAGACATTGCGACAGGCAAAACTGCCAAAATGCTCCACCTGGTTTACCTCCGACCCCAAGTGCTCAAGTGCCAGCGGCTGGAGTTGCTGCTGCTCAAACATCACCCAGGCTACCAGCATCGGGCAAGTGACGGTAAAGGCCGAACTGAAACCCACCCCACTGCTGCTTACCCGCACCACATTGCTCAGCGGACAGCCTTGCACCGGGGTGTCGTCCTCCAGCACCAGATAATCCACCAGTCCGGCAGGCGCGGTTTCCAGCACCGCCACACAGTCCTGCGGCGCCTGGTTTAATTGAGCCAGCTTCCAGCGGGTAACGGGATTCATCTGGTGCGTTATCGACAGCGGTTCCCAGGGATTCCATGCGGCGGGCAGATACTCCCAAGGCCGGTATAGGATAGCCGCGATAATCAGCAGTGTCAGCAGTAGCCATTTCAGCAGGCGTGACGTGGCAGTTTTCAATCAGACCTCTGCTGCAGGCGGATGACCGCAGCGGGCATCTCGAGGCTAGCGGGCAGGCTTGTCAGCCATGGGTAAATCATTCGATCTGGTTATTCCTCGCACAGCGACAAACAATACTGTCAGCGGCGCTCACTGCCCCGTTACAACAGGGTGTAAGCCACCGCCCCCATCATCAACCCGGTAAACACAAAGGCAATCAGCGCCAGCAGACCATCACGCGCGATAAGCGCCAGCCCGAAGGCCGTGAGTGCAATACCGGCAAGATTGGCACTGAAGGGCACAAACTCCATCACTGGCATGGCCAAGGCGATAGCCAAACACACTATCGCGATGACACGGACCATCGGGCCACTGGTTACATGCGACAACCTGGGTCGCAGTAGCTTGTCGATAAAGCGGGCGGGCTTGTTCAGCCAGGCCAGGGCCTTGTGCAGCTTGTCCTTGGACACTGAGCGCTTGAGCATAAAACCGGGTAACCAGAAATTTTGCCGCCCGAACAAGAGCTGCACTGCGATCAGCAGCACCACCATGCCGATCAGCGTGGGCACCCCGGGCAGGTCACCAATAATCGGCGCTAGCACCGTCAGGCCGCCAAGTAGCAACAGCGGTCCAAAGGAGCGGCGGCCTACTTCGTTCATGATCGCTGACCAGAACACGCGGCCATCTTCTTCTTCCGCCTGATCTATACAGTCGAAGAGTTGTTGGAGATTCCGTGGGTGATCGTCATCTTCGCTCATTAGGGTCTGCTGTCGGGGCTGTCTTGCAGGTGAAAATACCTGCGAATTCAAGTCATTACTATGACAATGGGATAACCGGAAAGTCCCTCTCAGGGCGTACCGATCAGCTCGCGAACCCGCTCGTCAGCTCCCGGCCCGGCTACGGGCACGACATCCCAGGGCTTCAACGGCAAGCCTGCAGCCGATAGCACCTCAACCCCTTGGACGGGTAATCCTGTCGCCTTTTCGATCAACAGCAGGCGCTGGCCCTTGTCATTCGGCCGCCACTTCTCGCCCCACTGCATCAGGGCGACCAGCACCGGGTACAGGTCATGCCCCGAGGGCGTAAGACGGTACTCAAAGGAGCGCCCATCGCCGGGCGCCGGGACTTTTTTCAGCACCCCGGCTTCGGTCATGGACTTCAGCCGGCTACTCAGGACGCTAGTGGATATACCCAGCTGCTTCTGCAGCGCGTCGAAGGTACGCATACCGTGAAAGGCATTGCGCAGGATCAGCAACGCCCACCCGTCACCGATGATATCCAGGGCTTTGGTGACGCTGCAGTCATCGTGGTGTGGAGCGGCGCGCATGGCAACCTCGCAATGAAGCAGCCCGGCCCTGAACAGGCAGGGCTGAGGTGATCAGAGCATGGAGTTGAGACGCTGACGAATCAGTTGATCAGCCTCGCGCATGATGCGCTCGATCAACTCCTGGCAGGTCGGGATATCGTGGATCAGGCCGGCGACCATGCCGCAGGACCAGGCACCGATGTCCATATCGCCTTCCTTCATGATCCGCGGATAGACCCCTGCCACCTCATCAACGATATCGGCGAACTGCAGATCTTTGCCCAGGCGCTGCTCTTTCTCGATGATCCGCTCGACGGCGGAATTGTTCAGCACCCGTTCGGTGTTACGCAGCGAACGCATGACCAGCCGTGTATCCAGCTCGGACGCGGCGACGATCGCCTGCTTGACGTTGTCGTGCACCGGCGCTTCCTGGGTGGCGATAAACCGCGTACCCATGTTCATGCCTTCAGCGCCCAAGGCCATTGCCGCGACCAGCGAGCGGGCATCGGCCATACCACCGGAAGCCACAAAGGGAATTTCCAGCTCGTCGGCGGCTCGCGGCAGCAGAATCATGTTGGGAATATCATCTTCGCCGGGGTGACCACCGCATTCGAAACCATCAACCGAGACCGCGTCACAACCGATCGACTGCGCTTTCAGGGAGTGGCGTACCGAGGTGCACTTGTGAATCACCTTGATGCCGGCATCCTTCAGATAGGGCATGTATTGTTCGGGGCTGCGCCCAGCGGTTTCGACGATTCTCACCCCGCCTTCGATGATGGCCTTGATATAACCCGGGTAATCGGGCGAGCTGACGGTGGGCAGAAATGTCAGGTTGACGGCAAAAGGCTTGTCGGTCATGTCCCGGCAGCGGGCGATCTCATTAGCCAGGTCCGCAGCGGTTTTCTGCGTCAGGCCGGTAATGGTACCCAGGCCGCCCGCATTGGATACAGCGGCAGCCAACTCGGCAAAGCCGACATAATGCATGCCGCCCTGAATAATCGGATGCTGAATACCAAACAGTTCTGTTATGCGCGTTTTCACAATCAATCGCCTCTTGAGGGTGTACTGGCTCGGGCCGAGCAAGACATTTAACTTCTAAATAAGAAGCTAGATTTGTTCGGCCTGGATTGCAAGCCTTTCCGCCGCCCAGGCATCGTCGACTAGCGCCCCGCAGCCGCCTCTATCAGCCTTGCGCCTGGTTCAGACCGTCAGCTCAGTTGCGCGCCGCGGGATCCGGGCTACCGATCTTCTTCTGAATTTGCTCTGGACACGGCTGAACGCGCGCGTCTGGCACCCGCTCAAAGGACTCAAAACCCAGCTCCAGAGCGCGCTGATAGTCAATTTTCGGAATCACGAACACGCCAATACTGCCATCGGCTGCTCCGCATACGGCGGTACGGGCCATGCCGTCGTGACCACACGAAGCCATCTCCACCCTTACCCCCTGGTCACGCATCTGCTGCGCCATATCCGCTACCCTGGCCCCGCCACCCTCACACTGCACAGCCCCGGTGCTGGCATAGACCTGCACATAGGTCCACTCTGACGTCGCGGTGCCGGTGGTTCCACAGGCGCCCAACAACAACGCTGCCGGCATCAGGTAGAGAGCATGCAATTTGGTTTTCATGGCCACGCCTTATGTCAGGTTGCATCAGTCGATACTGGACGTCATCACTCAGGAATCACATGGTTTTTTTGCATGATTTATCCTCTTTATTGTATGAGACACCAGCGGCCACGCCGCCTGCCCCTGCGGAATACACAGCAAAATGGAGTGACTGGGCGCTCGATAGTGCCACGCCAGCCAGGCCGCAGTCACACTTGGGGCAGCAGCTCCGCCCACACCGATTGCGCTGATGAGCGCCACACCTGCTGGTGCAACCAGGCCAGCGAAGGCGCGTCTCTGGCGAGCAAATTGCGCTCAGCCGCACTGAGACTGTCAGGGCCTTGCGCCAAGCACTGCTCACGCAGGCTGCGCAATTTTTCAATACGCATTGACCCACCGAGGCTGCGGGCCTGGGCAACCTGGAGCGCATTCAGACGCGGATCGATAATGCTCGCAGTAAAGGCCGAAAGCCGAGGATGCGGCTGATGCTCGATGGGATTGTCGGCCAGCTCATGCAACAGCTCAGAGCCATGGGTTTCTTCCGGAATTCTCAATAAACCCCAGCGCTTGAGGTTTTGACCCACCTGAATACGGCTGAGCAACACGAACACCGGCGCTGCAAAAATCAGCGGAATGGCCACTGGCAGTGACCAGATGAAAAACATCGGATCGATCCAGTACGCGAAGGCTATCCAGCCCAGTGCCAGCAGCGTACCGAAGGCCTGGTTGATGATGGCTTCCAACCAACCGCTCTCGCCGCTGCGATTCTGCCCGGCCCATTTCAACCGGACATTGAACAGCGCCTCGAGTACGAAACGGGTATGCGACAGCATGCGAATAGGGGCCAGCAATGCCGAGATCAGCATTTCCAGCAGCATACTCACCGGCAAACGCATCGGGCCACCAAAGCTGCGCGCGCGGCCATGGGATATCGTATCGAACACAGCCAGGAATTTCGGAATAAACAGCAAGGCAAAGGTGACCAGAATCAAGGCCAGGGCCCGGAGTGGCTCCCACTCCGGCCACACCGGGTGCAATTGATGCGGGCTGGGGAAATAATCGATCGGCCAGATGACCATGCGCGCCGCGGCTATCGTCGCCAGCACCAGAAACGCCAACCATAGCGGTGATGCTGCATACGACATGATGCCGTTGAGAAAGGCCATGCGATGCGCCAGGCGCAATCGACGACTGCGCACCATCAACCACAGATGCTGCAGATTACCCTTGGCCCAACGCCTGTCGCGGGTCAGCTCCTCGACCAGGGTCGGGGGCGACTCTTCATAGCTTTGCGGCAACTCCGGCTCCAGCCAGACCTCATGACCGGCACGGCCGATGTAAGCGGCTTCAACAAAATCGTGACTGAGAATCGGTCCACGGAACAGCCCCCAGCCCGGCAACTTGCGCAGTCCACAATGCTGCATGAACGGCTGGATGCGCAGGATCGCATTGTGCCCCCAGAAGGCCGCTTCGCCCAATTGAAATGCCGCCAGCCCGGTGGTGAACAGCGGCCCATACAGCTGGTTGGAAAATTGCTGTACGCGGGCAAACACCGACTGACCATTGAACAGGCTTGGGCTGCTCTGCAAGATGCCGACCCGGGGATGACGCTGCATCAATTGGACCATCATGACCAGCGCCTTGCCACTCATCAGGCTGTCAGCGTCGAGCACGACCATGTACGGGTAATCCTTACCCCAGCGGCGCAGAAAATCACCCACGTTGCCACTCTTGTAGTTCTGATTCAGTGGGCGGCGGCGGTAATACAAGCGTCCCTCGGCACCCAGCTCCCGGGTCAAAACCGCCCAGGCGGCTTGCTCGTCAAGCCAGATGTCAGCGTCGCGCGTATCGGACAGCAGATAAAAATCGAAATGCTCAAGCTGACCGGTATTTTGCAGGCTCAGGTAAACCGCCTTGAGACGCCCCAGGCACTCGCCGATCTGTTCATTGTAAATCGGCATGATGATCGCAGTGCGCGCCAGTGGCGTGGCCGCCAGCGTTTCAGCGTCCTGCTGATGCAGCAGCGAATGCCGGTCACCGCCGGTATGCCTGAGCAGATAACCGAACACACCAATCCAGAATCCGACTGAAATCCAGCAAAACAGGATGGCAAACAGCCCGGCCATGCCTATTTCGATCCAGTTGCCGCCGTTGTAGGGCAGGATCGACAGCATGTAGTAGGTGGCTGTCGCGGTCTGCAACAGCACGGCCAGCAGCAGCAAGGCGCGGCGGGCATAAGCTGCGCGCCGCCATGGCCTTGTTCCGCTATCGGCAAACCCCGATGGCAGACCCTCGCGAACCCGATCAGCTGGCGTGGCCATCAGTAGGCACCATAGCCAAGACTGCCGCGATGAATCACCGGGGCCTGAGGCAGGGCATCGTACTCGGGCAGTTCGAAGCAGTCGGGTAGCCGGCGCATACAGTCAACCAGCAGATCCTGGGGAGCTGAATCCATGGCTGCCAATACCAGCTGCAATGCGCGCCGCTCTACCTCGGGAGTGATGTGAAGGCCAGCCAGGCGCAGATAATCGAGTACGCGTTGCAGTGCCAATTGGCTCAGGGGCATAAGCATGATCAGTTCTGCGGACTCAACACGCCGGTGTCGCTCGGCAGGTGATAGGTCCAGGTTTCCGTCAGCGGCGTACCCTCCTGCTGCAGAAAGCCGCGCAGCGCAAGGGATTGTCCCGCGGCCGGCCGGGCAAGAATCGACAACCGCCAGTGCTGCAGTGGCTCGATATATTCAACAAAATAGCCCAGCACCTCAGCACCCTCCAACCCGGTGACCGTGCCTGTCACTGGCGCATCCGCGCCTAGCTTATCCAGCGGCCCGCCGGCAAAATCGACAATCACCCGAACAGCCCCTTCCTGATAGCCACCACCGACACGGTTCCCATCCCCGACAAAGGTATTGATGCTCCGCGCCAACGGCTCAGCGGCGATATGTTGGTCACCGAAAATCGCCGTATAGGAAAAATACTGCGGCTCACCCGGCGTCACTGCGGCCTCGGGGCGCCAAAAGGCGACAATGTTGTCATTGGTTTCGTCAGGGGTAGGCAATTGCACCAATACCACATCACCCTTGCCCCAATCACCTACGGGCTTGATCCAGGCGCTCGGCCGCGTATCGTAACGCGCCTCCTTGTCCATATAGTGGGTGAAGTTGGTATCGCGCTGGATCAGACCGAACCCGCGCACGTTATCGGTGGCAAAATAATCCATGGTCAGCGACGTAGGGTTGAGCAACGGGCGCCACAGCCACTCGCCCGAGTCGCCATTGTGGATCAGCAGGCCGTCTGAATCATGCACTTCAGGGCGCCATTCGCCAGGCGGCTTGAAGGTGTTCTGACCGTAATAGAACATACTCGTCAGCGGCGCCACGCCCATCAGCCGGACCTCGCCACGCGGGAACAGCACTGACTCGACCTGAAGCTCGGTCTCATCACCCGGGGTCACTGTGAAGCGATAAGCTCCGGTCATGCTGCGGGTGTCCAGTAGCGCATGGAAGCTGAAACTTTTATCACCAGGCTTGGGTGCTTCCAGCCAATACTCGGTAAAGGCGGGAAACTCCTCCCCACCCGGCAGCCCGGTATTCAGAACCAGCCCACGCCCGGACAGTCCGAAATTGGTGTCTCGACTGACCGCACGGTAGTAGCTGGCACCGGCAAAGACCAGAAACTGATTCTGGATAGCCTCCCCCTCCAGCGGGAAGGTCAGCTTGAAACCGGCATAACCCAGGTCAGCGGGCACCTGCTGTTCCACTTCACTGCTGGGATAGGTAAAGCTGGATTTACTGAAGGCCAGCGGCTCGATACGCTCATCATCGACAATATTGATCGCCACCGGAAAGGTGTAGAACAACCCGGCCGGCACCAGCATGGCTTTGAAATCAGACTCGGAATCCTGCCAAAGACTGTCTTCGGGCTTGAAGCGAATACCTTGATACTGGTCGTAACTGAGGTCGCGCAAGAAACGCGGAATAGCTGGTGGCGCCTTGTAGGACTGCTCGGCCAAGGCTTCTGCTTTGGCAATGACTTTATCCCGGACAGATTGCTCCAGCGCGGCCAGATTAGAAGACAGCAGCGAGAGCAGAACCGCGCTTAGCCCAGAGGTAATAACAAGCTTCATTATTCAGCATTTCCTTGCGATGTCGCAGAGAGTCCAGACTCAGGAGTGTCTGGCAAAAAAAGAGTCGTCGATCAATTACCGCTCCCGGCATAAGGGCAGCGGCACAGATCGGGCGCGCACGGCAGGGCGCAGCACGCTCCTGACATTAGTCCGCACAAACAACCGCCAGTTCCCGGCGCGGCGCCAGGGCCAGGCCGGGAACTGGCGCGCTGGATGTCCACCCTGACTACCCCCAAGGCGCTCGACGGCAAGGCTCCGGGAGCTTGCTGCTGCGCCCATTCCCGGCCCTGGAATACCGACCTGACAACGCCCCCGGCATGACTCGCAGCACCCCCACTCACACCCCGATGGCGCAGTGACACTGCCGCAATAATATTTTGTGTTCGAATTGTTTTATATCTTATTTCGAACGGGTAAATCCTGCCTTATCGTTAAATTCCCTAGCTCAAGGGATTAGCCGTAGCCTGCCCAAGCATGTATGGTAGTTACACATATAAGAGATCAGGCCCCTTACTGCAGAGCAGACCAGGGTCCGAGATCACCCCCTTCAATCCCCCTCCAGGAGGCGACACATGAAGAAGGATCCCACTAAAGGTTTTATTGCACTACTCGGCTGGGCACCCAATGCCGTTGAGGCCGCTGCTACCTTTGACCGCCGCTATGTGGTGGTTGCCCCCGAATGGGCGGAAGACTATTGCAAGACCCATGACATCCCTTTCGTGCCGTGGAATTTCGAACGCCTGAATGACCGTTCACTGGAAATCGCGCAAACGCTGAAAGACATGGGCGTGGATGTGGCTATCCCGCTGTTTGAAGAAACCGTGGAATGGGCCGGCGCCATCAACTCGGTGCTGCTCGACAATCCGCGTCTGTTCGGCCAGGCGATGCTGATGCGCGACAAGTCGCTGATGAAGCGCCGCGCTCAGCTCGGGGGCATCCGCGTAGGCATCTTTGAAGAAGCGCACGACCGCGAAGATGTCATCCGCTTTCTCAAGCGGGTTAATCAGACGCTGCTCAAGCTCGATGGCGATCCGAATGACCCCATCCACTTCAAGGCCTTCGACAAGGCTGGCTGCCTCGGTCACCGGGTCATCCGCACGCCGGATGATGTAGACGCCATACCCGATGATGAATTCCCCTCCTTGATGGAATCGCACCTGGACGGTTGGGAATTCGCCGTTGAAGCCTGGATCCACAATGGCAAGATCCGCTTCCTGAACATTTCCGAATATGTTCGCCTGGGCTACTCGGTGCACGTACCCGCCTCACCCGAGCTCGAAGCGTATCGCCCGCAGATCGTCAAGCAGATCGAAAAGCTGATCAAGACCTTCGACATCGAGTTCGGCATGATTCACCCCGAGTACTTCGTCACCAGCGATGGTGAAATGTACTTTGGCGAAGTGGCGTACCGGCCACCGGGCTTCAAGGTGTTCGAGCTGCTGGAGCGCGTGTACAAAGGCTTTAATGCCTACCACGCTTCAATGCTGGTGTTTGATCCGAAGTCCACCGAGGAAGAGGTCAAAGCCTACTTCCCGAGGGAAGTCGAGGATGCCACAGGCTATGCCGGCTGCTTTGGCGTCTACCCGCGCCGCCGCGTGGTCAGCAAACTGGAAATGCCCGCCGAGACCGAAGACCATCCGTATTTCGAGTCCCACGAGCTGACCACCCCGGTCGAAGAAATGGTCACCAAACGCACCGCCTTTGGCACGCATTGGGGACTGTTGTATTTTGTCGGCGAGGACTCTAAAGTCATGCACGACTTACTCAAACGTCAGGAAGAGCTCGACTTCTACGTGTAGCGCATCGCGCTCCGGCCCCCTATCATGGGTCGCAACAGTTAGGGCAAGGGGAAGTGTGTGACAAGCAGCGACACTGTGAAACAGGCCGATGACAGCAAGCTGGAACTGTTGCTGTCACGCTTCGATGACGCCGTTCAGGCGCTGAACGATGCCCCCGAGTTTGCCAAAGTTGGCAAGCTCGACCGGGTCTTCGACACCGCCCGCCGGGTGCTGCTGCACGAGGGCGGCTGCGCCGCTCTGGCCGCCCGCGCCCAGACCTTTGAGAGCGCCGGCCTGTTCATGGGCTCGGACTGGGACAGCCCGCAAACGCTGCTCCCTGCTCTGACCGGTCTCACCTTGCGCAGCCCGGATGCCAGCATCCTGGTGATCGAGGCATTGAGCCAGCTGCGACTGCTTGCCGTTTCACGCGGTGATTACCAACACCCGTCAATCAGCGCCGAGCAGGCACATCATTTTCTCACCCAGGTGTTGGCTAACAACCTGGTTCTGCTGTTCACCCCGCCCAGCGAGGCCGAACGTGAAACCCAGGGCAAGCTGGCTATCCTGCCACGCAATCTGCTCGAACACCTGGCCAGTTGTATTGGCTATGAGTACATCATTGACCAGTTGATCGACGAGATCTGGCGCATTCAGCAGCAGCGTCCGATCCAGGTCAGCTCGGTACGCCGCATGATCACCCAGATAGCGATTTGCCAGGCCAATCCTGGGATCGATCTGGGCAACAGCGGTCAGGGTGCCGACCGCCTGGTCAGCAGTCTGTTTGGACCCACGCATGCCTGCCGCGAAGATCCCGGCATCGAGGTTTATCAGCAGCGCCTCGAGCATATGGATAATACCGCGCTGCAGAGCGAGGCGACCGGCTGCGCCCGGGCCATGCACGATACCGGCCTGGTCTCGGCCTACCACACAGTGCTGGTGCGCTACCTGCTCAACGAGAACGAGCATCTGCTCTCGGAAGCACTGGGGTTGTCCTCAACCGGGCGCGATTGCCTGATGTGCTACCGCGAACTGGTACTGGCGTTGATTGACGCCAGCGTCTTTGCTGCCACACCGCAGGCCGTCTATGGCCTGTCGCTGCTGCTCGAGCGTGGCATTCTCTACCAACTGCCGGTGGCTCCGGCCATGTGGCGCCAGCTGGGCTTGCCGCTATGTAACACCACCCGGGAGCGCTTAGCCATGGCCTTTGGCGATCAGGCCAGCCCCGAGGCGTTCCTGCTTGAGGGTGTGCTGTGCATGCTCGGCCTGCCGCTGGGCGTGGGCCAGGGCAACAATCCGACCTGCCAGTCGGCCCGGGCGCTATCGATGTGGGCCTACAACGATCCGGACTACCTGCTGCAGATGGTGACCTGGGCAGCCCGCGATGACGAGATCATCATGCACTTCGAAGGTCAGCCGATCTCTTCCCAGGAAAGTCTGTCTGGCGTGGCCACCAGCCTGCCTATCGATCTGGACCCGGTATCACTGATCGTGGTGCCGCATCTGGATCGTATCTATGCGGAGATGGGCCGGCGCTGTATTGGCCGCGAAGGCGATCCGCACCGCTGGGTTAACCCGGAGTTTCATGGTTGGTGGGCCGGCCGCGGCTTTCGCCTGAATGTCGATGTGCCAACTGGCAAACTGGTCGATCTGGATGATTTTCTGCGGCACTTCTACGCCGCCTATCACCCGTTTCACAACGGCAATCAGCCCTTGATCCATCCACAACCGGCAGGCATTGCCGTCACTGACAGTGCCGCCCGATTTATCGGCTGGCACGCGATCACCATCCTGCGCGTCAGTCTGGATCCCAAGGATGTGATGCGCGTGTACTTTTTCAATCCGAACAACGACAGCGGCCAGAACTGGGGCGATGGTGTCACGGTCAGTACCGCCGGCCATGGCGAGCGGTTTGGCGAAGCTTCACTGCCCTTCGAGCAGTTTCTTTCGCGCTTGTATATCTTCCATTACGACCCGCTCGAGCATGGCGAAATGGCGACGGTCACGCGCGGCGAACTGGACGAGGTGATCGGCTATATTCAGCGCAGCTGGGGTGCCGATCGCCTGCCAGTGAGCGAATTGCAAGGCGATGCCGGCTTACCAGCCTGATCAGCCGCCAGGTAACGCCCCCGCATGGCCTTCGCCGCTAGCAACGGATAAAGCCTGGCTTATAAACAGGGGGCCAATACCACGCCAGGCACCGCCAGGCCAAATGCCGCCAGCGCGGAAATCAGATAGACCGCGGCGCCGATACGCGCCACAAACCGGCCTGTCGCGGCCCCCTCCCCTGATCCCGGCGCCGCATGCCAGCAGCGCTTTGCAGACCAGAGCAAGAAACAGCTGACCAACGCCGCCAGGAACAGCATCAAGGCGTTCACCCAGGTCGCACCCCCCGAGGTGGCACGG
>JAWOGT010000212.1:0-14487 GCA_046496585.1 Halopseudomonas sp. | reverse complement strand
TTCCTCGGCAACCCGGCCACCAAACAGCGAACAGATCTGGCTGATCAGGGCGCGCTTGGACAGACTGTAGCGATCCTCTTCCGGCAGGAACATGGTCACACCCAGGGCACGGCCACGGGGAATGATCTTGACCTTGTAGACCGGATCATGCTCGGGCACCAGACGCCCAACAATGGCATGGCCTGACTCGTGGTAAGCGGTATTGAGCTTTTCCTTGTCGGACATGACCATGGATTTGCGCTCGGCGCCCATCATGATCTTGTCCTTGGCCATTTCGAATTCTTTCATTTCCACCAGACGCTTGCCGAAGCGCGCAGCAAACAATGACGCCTCGTTCACCAGGTTGGCCAGATCGGCACCGGAGAAGCCTGGCGTGCCACGGGCAATATTGGCTGGCATAACGTCATCGCCCAGCGGCACCTTGCGCATGTGCACCTTGAGAATCTGCTCACGGCCGCGGATATCCGGCAGGCCAACCACCACCTGACGGTCGAAACGACCCGGACGCAGTAACGCAGCGTCGAGCACATCCGGGCGGTTGGTTGCTGCCACGACGATGATACCGTCATTGGGTTCAAAACCGTCCATCTCCACCAGCAACTGGTTGAGGGTTTGTTCGCGCTCGTCATGACCGCCGCCCATCCCCGAACCACGATGCCGACCGACCGCATCGATCTCATCGATAAAGATGATGCAGGGTGCGTGTTTTTTGGCCTGATCAAACATGTCGCGCACCCGGCTGGCACCCACACCGACAAACATTTCAACAAAGTCGGAACCAGAGATGGTAAAGAACGGCACTTTCGCTTCACCCGCTACGGCCTTGGCCAGCAGCGTCTTACCGGTACCCGGCTGACCGACCATCAGTACACCACGCGGAATATGACCACCCAGGCGCTGAAACTTGCCAGGGTCGCGCAGGAACTCGACCAGCTCGGCGACTTCTTCCTTGGCCTCGTCGCAACCGGCAACATCGGCAAAAGTGGTCTTGACCTGATCTTCAGTCAGCATGCGTGCCTTGCTCTTGCCAAAGCTCATCGGGCCGCCCTTGCCGCCGGGGCCGCCCTGCATCTGACGCATAAAGAACATGAATATGGCGATGATGATCAGAATCGGGAAGCTGGCAATCAGCAATTGCGTCCAGATGCTCTGCTGCTCGGGCTGTTTGCCTTCGATCACCACGTCGTTATCCAGCAGGTCACCGATCAGGCCACTGTCCTGAATCGCCGGACGCACGGTCTTGAAGGTGTTGCCATCAACGCTTTTGCCGGTAATTTCAAAACCATCAACTGTCACGCGCTCGACCTGACGATCCTTAACCAACTCCAGAAACTGGGAATAGTTAAGCTTGTTGGTCGTCTCTGCGGGACCGCTGAAGTTGTTCATTACCGTCACTAATACGGCGGCAATGACCAGCCACAAAATGAGGTTTTTCGCCATGTCGTTCAATTCGCTACCCTCTTGCCTTGCCGCGCGTGCAGCCAAGGCCTAGCTGAGTCTTATAACCTGTATTCACCTTACACCAGATTGACTCGGCGCTGCAGTCAAACCAGTGTAACGCACTATGTCGCCGGCCTTGCCAGCGCTCACTCAATTCGTCTCGCCCTTGAAACCCTTGCCCAGCAAGTATGTTTCGCGGGAGCGGCCGCGCGAGGCGTCAGGCTTGCGCGTGACCATCTTGTCGAAGCGGCTGCGCAACAGCTTGTGATACGCGTCGAATCCTTCGCCGTGGAACACCTTGATCAGAAAATCACCACCCGGCCTGAGCACTTTATCGGCCATATCCAGCGCCAGCTCACAAAGATAAATAGCCCCTGGCTGATCCACTTCTGGTGTCCCACTCATGTTGGGGGCCATATCGGAAATAACAAGGTCAACGGGCTGATTATTGATGGCGGCAAGGATCGCTTCGAACACACTGTCTTCGGTAAAGTCGCCCTGGATAAAGGTCACATCCGGAATGCTGTCCATCATCAGAATATCGGATGCAATGATCCGGCCTTGCTCGCCAATCAGCCGGCTGGCGACCTGCGACCAACCCCCGGGCGCAGAACCCAGGTCCAACACCGTCATCCCGGGCTTGAGCAGCCGGTCCTTGTCCTGAATCTCCAGCAGTTTGTAGCTGGCTCTGGACCGGTAACCATCCCTTTGTGCTTGTTTGACAAATGGATCGTCGAAATGTTCTTTCAACCAGCCCTTGCTGGTCTTCGATTGTGCCACGCAATACCCCATGCAGCGGAACGCGCCGCCTGTTAAACTGTGGATAGCACTGCCAGACTGGCAGGCACGACATTACCATGTCTATTACTACTTCAATTCAATCCGGTAAGCATACAGATCATTATGACCCTCAGCTCAGCGCAGAAGAAAGACTACAAACGTATTGGCCATCATCTCAAGCCGGTGGTTATCGTCAGCGATCAGGGCGCCAGCGAAGGCGTGTTGTCCGAGCTCAATCGAGCTCTTGATGATCACGAACTGATCAAGATCCGCATCAGCGTGGCCGACCGTGACACCAAGAACGCCCTGGTCGAGCAGGTATGCAAGGCCAGTGGCGCAGAACTGGTCCAGGTGATCGGCAAGATGGCCATTCTGCTGCGCAAGAACAAGCAGGCCAATCCGAACCTGTCGAACCTGACGCGCTTCAAGGAATTGTAAACAGCTTAGCGCCCGGTTTCATCCGGGCGCGGCTGCAGTATCAGAATCAATCCGGCAAAGGCGACAATCAGGTAGGCGAACAGTTGCAGATAGGGTCCGTTTGCCATCGGCGCTACCGCAAAGAAGCCGGCCACCACCAGCACTACCAGCGCCAGCAATTGTGCGCGCAGATCCCGCGATACCCCCCGTCCCAGCGTTGCCCAGACCACCAACAACTGTAACGCCGCGCAGACGGCAGCGAAGCCCATGATCAGTGGGCGCATAAAGCTGGCAATTTCATTGATCAGCATCGGCGCCAGGCCAAATTTCTCCAGCGCCGGCAGTAACACGAAATGCAGCATCCACACGCCACCGACCCAGAAGGTCTGGCTCAGTTGCCAGGCAATGCGCCCACCGCGCAAGCCTGCGGCTGGCGGTACCGGCGCACCTGGTCCGCTCACTGGTGAGCAACCTCGACGATTTCATATTCAACCACACCGCCCGGCGTTTTCACCGCGACGACGTCACCCTCTTCCTTGCCGATCAGGGCGCGGGCAATGGGCGAGCTGACGGAGATTTTGCCGACCTTGATATCCGCTTCGTCGTCACCGACGATCTGATAGCTGACCGACTCCTCGGTATCGACGTTGACGATTTCGACGGTAGTGCCAAAGAACACCTTGCCGGTGCGCGGCAGACCGGCGACATCGATAACCTGTGCGTTACCCAGACGGCCTTCGATATCGCGAATACGCGCCTCAGTCATGCCCTGCTGCTCGCGCGCGGCATGATACTCGGCGTTTTCTTTCAGATCACCCAGCTCTCGCGCTTCGGCGATGGCCTGGGTAATCTGCGGACGCATCACACTTTTCAGGTGCTTGAGTTCGGCTTCCAGGGCTTCTGCGCCCTGCTTGGTCATGGGATATTTCATAGTCAGATTCCTGCGTGCAGGTCCTGGAGACGGCGAACCGTTTTTTCCGGACCGAAATTCAATGCCATGCAGATCGCTTCGCCACCCGCCAGGGTGGTCGTGGAGCAAACCTTGTGCTGCAGCGCATTACGACGAATGGAGTAAGAGTCGGCCATCGACTGGCGTCCCTCGGTAGTGTTGATCACCAGACTGATCTCATCGTTCTTGATCATGTCGACGATGTGCGGGCGCCCTTCGGTCACCTTGTTGACCCGGCGCACCGCAAGCCCCGCAGCGGCAATCACCTTGGCCGTCCCGCTGGTGGCCACCACTTCGAAGCCCAGGCTGATCAGCGCACGGGCCACGTCCGCCACATAGGGCTTGTCGTCATCACGCACACTGATAAAGGCGCAGCCGCCGGTGGGCAGCGTCTCGCCGGCACCGACCATGGCCTTGGCAAAAGCTTCGGCAAAGCTGTCGCCGACACCCATGACTTCCCCGGTGGATTTCATTTCCGGCCCGAGAATCGGATCAACGCCAGGGAACTTGGCAAACGGGAATACCGCTTCCTTGACGCTGAAGTAGGTCGGCACCACTTCTTTGGTAAAGCCGATTTCCTTCAGCGTTTTGCCGGCCATGACCCGGGCGGCAATTTTCGCCAGTGACTGGCCGATGCACTTGGAAACGAAAGGCACCGTCCGCGAGGCGCGTGGATTGACCTCGATGATATAGATGGTCTCGCCCTGCACCGCCATCTGCACGTTCATTAAGCCGACAACGCCCAATTCCAGCGCCATTTTGGCGACCTGATCGCGGATTTCATCCTGAATATTGGCTGGCAGCGAGTACGGCGGCAGCGAGCAGGCCGAGTCACCGGAATGCACGCCGGCCTGTTCGATATGCTGCATGATCGCACCGATCACCACGTCGGTGCCGTCGCATACCGCGTCAATATCCACTTCAATCGCACAATTGAGGAAGTGATCGAGCAGCACCGGACTGTCGTTGGAGACTTTCACCGCATCGCGCAGGTAGCGCTTGAGCTCTTCTTCCTGGTAGACGATCTCCATCGCCCGGCCGCCCAGCACATAGGACGGACGCACCACCAGCGGGTAACCGATCTTGTTCGCGGCGCGGATCGCCTCGTCTTCACTGCGCACCGTCGCGTTCGGCGGTTGACGCAGATTCAGGCGCTCGACCATCTGCTGGAAGCGTTCGCGGTCTTCGGCGCGGTCAATCGCCTCCGGGCTGGTACCGATAATCGGCACACCGGCCTCCTCCAGCGCACGCGCCAGCTTCAGCGGGGTTTGCCCGCCGTACTGCACGATCACACCCTTGGGTTGCTCGACGCGGACGATTTCCAGTACATCCTCCAGGGTTACCGGCTCGAAATACAGGCGGTCGGAGGTGTCGTAATCGGTGGAAACGGTTTCCGGGTTGCAGTTGACCATAATGGTCTCGTAACCGTCTTCACGCATCGCCAGCGCGGCGTGCACGCAGCAGTAGTCGAACTCGATACCCTGGCCAATCCGGTTCGGACCACCGCCCAGCACCATGATCTTGTCGCGGCTGCTGGGGTTGGCTTCGCACTCTTCCTCGTAGGTCGAGTACATATAAGCGGTGTCGGTGGCGAACTCGGCAGCACAGGTATCCACTCGTTTGTATACCGGGTGCACCTTGAGCTTGTGCCGCAGGCTACGCAGGGTCTTTTCGCTGACGCTGAGCAGCTCGGCCAGACGGATATCCGAGAAGCCCTTGCGCTTGAGACGGAACATCAGATCGCGGTCAACATCGACCAGACCCAGGGTCTTGATGCGCTCCTCGTCCTTGATCAGATCTTCGATCTGCACCAGGAACCAGGGATCGATATTGGTCAGCTCGAAGATTTCTTCCATGCTCATGCCGAAGCGGAACGCATCGCCGATATACCAGATGCGGTCCGCACCAGGCACGGTCAGCTCGCGAATCAGATCCGTCTTGGCATCCGTGGCGGCCAGATCGAGCTTGGGATCCAGACCGCTGACACCCACTTCCAGACCGCGCAAGGCCTTCTGCAGGGATTCCTGGAAGGTCCGACCGATGGCCATGACTTCACCGACGGATTTCATCTGGGTGGTCAGACGCGCATCGGCGCTGGGGAATTTCTCGAAGGCGAAACGCGGGATCTTGGTCACCACGTAATCGATCGACGGCTCGAAGGACGCCGGCGTGCGACCGCCGGTAATATCGTTCTGCAGCTCATCCAGGGTGTAACCCACCGCCAGCTTGGCGGCGATCTTGGCGATCGGGAAGCCGGTGGCCTTGGAGGCCAGCGCCGAGGAGCGCGATACCCGCGGGTTCATTTCGATCACGACCATACGGCCGTCGACCGGATTGATACCGAACTGCACGTTGGAGCCACCGGTTTCCACGCCGATCTCACGCAGCACCGCCAATGAGGCGTTGCGCATGATCTGGTATTCCTTGTCAGTCAGCGTCTGCGCTGGCGCTACGGTGATGGAGTCACCGGTGTGCACGCCCATGGGATCGAAGTTCTCGATCGAGCAGACGATGATGCAGTTGTCCTTTTTATCGCGGACCACTTCCATCTCGTACTCTTTCCAGCCGATCAGCGATTCGTCGATCAGCAGCTCCTTGGTCGGCGACAGATCCAGACCGCGGTTACAGATTTCTTCAAACTCTTCGCGGTTGTAGGCGATACCGCCGCCGGTGCCACCCATGGTGAACGACGGGCGAATGATGCACGGAAAACCCACCTGATCGAGAACCTTGTAGGCTTCCTGCATGTCGTGGGCAATACCGGAGACCGGGCAGGCCAGACCGATGGACTTCATTGCCTTGTCAAAGCGCGAGCGGTCTTCGGCCTTGTCGATGGTGTCTGCATTGGCGCCGATCATTTCGACGTTGTACTTTTCCAGCACGCCATGCTTTTCCAGATCCAGCGCGCAGTTCAGTGCGGTCTGCCCACCCATGGTCGGCAACACTGCGTCCGGACGCTCCTTGGCAATGATCTTCTCGACCGTCTGCCATTTGATCGGCTCGATATAGGTCGCATCGGCCATGGATGGATCAGTCATGATCGTGGCCGGATTGGAGTTCACCAGAATGACCCGGAACCCCTCTTCCTTGAGTGCCTTGCACGCCTGGGCGCCGGAGTAATCAAATTCGCAGGCCTGACCGATCACGATGGGGCCGGCGCCGAGGATCAGAATGCTTTTAATGTCTGTACGTTTTGGCATAGTCGTCTACAAATCCTTGGTGGGCTCAGCGGCTTTTGGCCATGGCCTCGATGAAACGGTCAAACAGCGGCTCTACATCGTGCGGGCCAGGACTCGCCTCGGGGTGACCCTGGAAGCTGAAGGCGGCTTTGTCGGTGCGCTCAATACCCTGCAACGTGCCATCGAACAACGACTTGTGGGTGACCCGCAGATTGGCCGGCAGTGACGCTTCGTCCACCGCAAAACCATGGTTCTGGCTGGTGATCATCACTACACCGGTATCCAGATCCTGCACCGGATGGTTGGCGCCGTGGTGGCCGTGGCCCATCTTCAGCGTCTTGGCACCGGAGGCCAGCGCCAGCAGTTGGTGACCCAGGCAGATACCAAACACCGGAATATTGGTTTGCAGGACCTCACGAATCGCCTGGATCGCATAATTGCTGGGCCCCGGGTCGCCCGGGCCGTTGGCCAGGAACACGCCATCGGGCTGCATCGCCAGCACCTCGGAGGCCGGCGTCTGCGCCGGCACCACGGTCAGGCGGCAGCCGCGCGCGACCAGCATACGCAGAATGTTGTATTTGACGCCGTAGTCGTAGGCGACAACGTGGTAGGGCAAATCGGCATCGGCGATCTCGGGATGGCTGTCAGTGGCCAGATCCCAGACGCTGGAGCGCCACTGGTAGGCCTGCTTGACGCTGACCTCCTTGGCCAGATCCATGCCCTTGAGGCCCGGGAAGCTGCGCGCCAACTCCAGCGCCTGCTGGTCGGTAATGGCGTCGCCGGCGATGATGCAACCGTTCTGCGAGCCCTTTTCACGCAGGATACGGGTCAGCCGGCGGGTATCAATGCCGGCAATCGCCACCACATTGTTTTCCCGCAGATAGGCATCCAGCGATTGCTTGTTGCGCCAGCTGCTGGCCAGCAGCGGCAAATCGCGAATTACCAGACCGGCAGCATGCACGCGGTCGGACTCGACATCCTCCGGCGTAACGCCAGTGTTGCCGATGTGTGGATACGTGAGCGTAACGATCTGGCGGGCGTAGGACGGATCGGTAAGGATCTCCTGATAACCGGTCATGGCCGTATTGAACACGACCTCACCGACACTGTGACCGTCGGCGCCGATGGCCTCACCACGGAAAATGCTTCCGTCAGCAAGGGCGAGAATGGCTGGCTTGGACAAGAAAACCTCCGATAGGACTGACAGATTTTACCAAACGCGGGCTGCACAAAAGCGGGAATGAGGTGCTTAACACTTCATCCCGCTGCAAGGCATTGTCAGATGCGCGCTGGATAGACAGATTAGCGCGCAATTGTAACGACTTGACCGGCAAATATCCAGACCGATTGAGCTGCAGTGGGCTGAACAAAGAAACTGGCGCGACAACACAAACATCGCTATGTTTCATATGCCAAGGCATTTGTGATAAAACAGCCATTGGAAAACGGAAGCTGACATGCTCTAGACCTGAACCCGCGCCGGCAATGCCCGCCCGGGACTCGCGGCCAAAGGGATGACAGCGCTAAAACAACAAAAAGGATTCGGGGACTAGATCATGGTATTGCACCTGAAACGCTTCCTAGTGCTGATGTTGCTGTGCTTGGCACCCATGGCTCATGCTGACCTGCAACGTTTGCAAGCGTTGCACGAGCTACGTAGCGAAGGCTATACAGTGGGCACTTACCTGCTGATTGACAATAATCTGTTCGAACGCGTGCGCGAGCCAGGCAACCGGGAAGAGTACAACCGCTCCCTGAACACCATGGGTCAACTGCTGCAGCAACTGGGCAGTCCCGCGGAATTAAGTACCCCGTTCGCCAATTTCCAGCTACTGATCCGCGAACTGGAAGCCCTGGGCAGTGAAGAAGCCCACTACAACCTGGCCACCGTTAACCGGATCATGCAAGCCCATGGCGCGTTCGACGCCGCCGTTGCCAGTGCTTATCAGAAAGCCGCCGCTGACATGCCAGCGGACCTGCTGACACTGCACAAGCAGAGCCTGGAAACCAGCCAGATTCTGATGCTTTACCAGAACAACATGTTCAGCTCCGTCGGCGTGTATTTTCTGGAAAACCGCGACGGCCTGTTCGATATTCTCGATGCCAGTATTCTCGCCCGCTCCGCCGAACTCAAGGACCTTTACCCTGAGCAGCTCAGGACCTTTTCACGCCTGGACAGACAGTATGTGTTTATCCAGCCGCGACTGAAAAACCCGCTGTCGGACTGGGTCCCGACCATTGCCGCATTTTATCTGCAGCGCAATGTGCAGGCGCTGAACACTATGGCCCGCGACCTGGCACCTAGCGGCGCCTGAGCACTAGCAAGCCTGCAGGCTGAAGGGCTCCACCAGCCCTGCGCCAATGGCCATGCCAACCAGTGCCGGCAGGCTGGTGGCCTGCATTCGTTTCATCACCCGTGAGCGATACAGGTCCACCGTCTTCACGCTGACGCCCAGTTGCTCGGCAATTTCACGATTACTGAAGCCCTGGACCAGTGGCAGCAGGATGTCGCGCTCACGCGGTGTCAGGCTGCCCAGCCGAGCCTTGACTTCATGCAGTGCCCGCTGGTTGGTCGCCATCACCGGCTGACGGCTCAGTGCCCGCTGCACGCTGTCGAGCAGCAGCTGCTCATTGTAGGGTTTCTCAATGAAGTCCAGCGCGCCACCCCGAAAGGCCCGCACCACGATGGGCACGTCGGCATGGCCACTGACAAAGATCACCGGCAGATCAATCCCCTTGACCCGCATGGCCTCCTGAACCGCCAGACCACCCATGCCCGGCATGCGGATATCCAGCAGAACACAGGCAGGCGCGGCTGGATCGCAGGCATCCAGAAAGGCCTGGCCACTGGTAAAAGGCTGGGCCTTGAGACCGACTGACTCGAACAACCAGACGGTCGAATCCAGCATGCCCTGGTCGTCATCGACCACATAGACCAGTTGTTGAGATAGTTCGGGCATTTGCGATCCTTGTTGTATCAGCCGACGGCATCATCCTGCCGCTAGTCGGCGCTGAGCACGGGCAACCAGCAATGCAGGCACAGCCCACCGCTGTCAGCCGGCACAGCCTGCAGGCCGCCACCAAAGCCTTCTACGATACCCTGACTCATCGACAGCCCCAAGCCCAATCCATCCGGCTTGCTGGTATAGAAGGGCGTAAACAAGCGTGCCATAGCCGCGTCATCCACACCCGGGCCCTGATCCGTGACCCGGATATGCACGCTACCCTCTCGCGCACTCAGGCCCAGCTCGATCTGTGACGGGGTTTGCGGGTGCTGCTCCCGGTTGGCTTCAATGGCGTTACGCAGCAGATTCAGCAATACCTGTTGCAACAGGATCGGGTCGACCATGACTGCCGGCAAGGGTCCATCGACCTGCTCGACAATCTCGACCTGATGTTGCCCCGCCTCCCAGGCGCACAGACCTACCGCCTCACGGGCCAGCTGCAAGGGATCAACACGCTGCTGCCGGCGCTGCCCCTTGCGCAGAAAGCCGCGCAGCCGCCGAATGACCTCGGCCGCGTGCTGCGCGTGCTCGGCAATGCGCGCCAAGCCCTGGGCCACTTTATTCCGCCCTTCTTGGCTACCCCCTTCTCCATTACGCCCTTCGCCGGCCTGTGGCAGCGCCGCCAGATACCGCTGGCTGGCATTGGCATAATTGAGGATGGCCGCCAGCGGCTGGTTGAGTTCATGGGCAATGCCCGAGGCGAGCTCGCCGAGTGTCGCCAGCCGCGCAGCATGCGCAAGCTCATCCTGCAGGCGGCGGTTGTTTTCCTCACTCTGAATCCGCGCGGTAATGTCGCGCGACACGCTGATCACCTCGACGACGCTGCCGGTGTAGGTTTCCCGTATGGCGCGGCTGGCTGTTTCAAACCACAGGTAGTGCCCCGCCTGATGACGAATGCGATAGGTCAGCGTCAGGTAGCCGTCCTGTTCCAGCGCGCGCTGAAAGCGCTCGATCAGCTGTTCCCGTTCCTGCGAGTGGAGCAGCTCGGCCATCGACTCGCCACGCAACTGTTCCGGCCAATAGCCGAGCAGCGTCCAGGCGGCAGGCGAGGCATCGAGAAAACGACCGTCGGGCGTATGCCGGGAGATCAGATCCGTGGTGTTCTCGATGATCAGGCGGTACAGACGGCTGGCACGCCTGGCGTCATGCTGCAACCGCAGGCTCTCACTGGCATCACGGCCGCGCAGCAACACGGACTGCAGTGCTGGCTGGGGTATGTAGCTCCAGAGCAAGTAGCGATCACCGACTCTGGCCTCGACATTGTCAATGCAGCGTTGCTGGCGCTGACAGGCTGACACCAGGGCTGCATGGTTGGCAGGCAGCAGCGTCGCCAAGGGCGCCACCTGGTCAATCCAGCGCTGCAGAGCCGGATTAGCCGGCCGCACGTCACCTCGAGCAGGGATCAGCAACGCTGGAAGCGGTTCACTTTCGAGCAAGCGATCGGCTACAGCACAGAGTAGATCAGGGTTTTCCGTCACTGACGCACCTTATGGTAGTTATACTATAATACCTTAGCCATGTTTCTATATTAAGACACTTTACCCTATAGTTCTGCCGATCAAATGCTGCAAGCCTAAATCCACACGGCAAGTATGCACCCAGAGCCAATAAATAATCAGCCACAGGTATTGCCATGTCGATCTTCCAGGAAGGCCTGTCACCGACCCCGGTCAACCATATCGCCCTCACTCCCCTCAGCTTCATCGAACGCACCGCCAGCGTCTACCCGCATTATCCCGCGGTTATCCACGGCGGGATCCGCCGTGATTGGCAGCAAACCTATCAGCGCTGCCGCCGCCTGGCCTCGGCGCTGCATGGGCGCGGCGTCAATGCCGGGGATACTGTAGCGGTGATGCTGCCGAATATTCCCGCCATGCTCGAAGCACACTTCGGCGTGCCGATGATCGGGGCCGTGCTCAATACGCTGAATGTGCGTCTGGACGCGGAGGCCATAGCCTTCATGCTCAATCATGGCGAAGCCCGTGCGCTGATTACCGACCGCGAATTCCATGATGTCGTGCGAGAGGCGCTGGCGCTGATCAAACGCCCGATTCTGGTCATCGACGTCGACGACCCCGAGTATGGTGAAGGCCAGGCCGTCAGCGATCTTGATTACGAAAGCTTTCTGGCTGAAGGCGATCCGGACTTCGACTGGCACTGGCCCAGCGACGAATGGCAGGCTATTTCGCTTAACTACACCTCCGGCACGACCGGCAATCCCAAGGGCGTGGTCTACCATCACCGCGGCGCTTACCTGAATGCCCTGGGCAACCAGGCAACCTGGGGCATGGGCCAGCACCCGGTCTATCTGTGGACGCTGCCGATGTTCCACTGCAACGGCTGGTGCTACCCCTGGACCATCACCGCGATGGCCGGTGTGCATGTATTTCTGCGCCGGGTGGATCCGCAGAAAATTCTCAACCTGATCCATGAGCATCAGGTCACGCATCTGTGCGGTGCACCTATCGTACTCAACGCACTGGTCAATATGCCCGACTCGGCCAAAGCGGCCATCGACCATCCGGTCAAGGCCATGGTCGCCGGTGCAGCGCCGCCGGCCAAGATCATCGGCGCGGTTGAGTCCATGGGCATTGAAGTCACTCACGTGTATGGCCTGACCGAAGTCTACGGGCCGGTCACCGTGTGTGCCTGGCATGCCGAATGGAACGCCTTGCCACTGGACCAACGCGCCAGCCTGAAATCGCGCCAGGGCGTACGCTACCTGACGCTGGAAGGCGTCATGGTGGCGAATCCCGAAACCCTTGAGCCAGTGCCGCGTGACGGCGAAACCATGGGTGAGATCTTCATGCGCGGCAACACGGTGATGAAGGGTTATCTGAAAAACCCGGAAGCGACCGCCGAAGCCTTTGCCGGCGGATGGTTTCACACTGGCGACCTGGCGGTGTGTCATCCCAACGGTTATGTCGAGATCCGTGACCGGCTCAAGGACATCATCATCTCCGGCGGTGAAAATATTTCCACCATCGAGGTGGAGGATACGCTGTACAAACACCCTGCCGTGCTGGAAGCCGCCGTGGTGGCTCGGCCTGACGAGAAGTGGGGCGAAACCCCCTGCGCCTTCATCACTCTGAAAAGCGGTCAGCAGCTCAGCGACACGGCCATCATGCAGTACTGCCGGGAGCACCTGGCGGGATTCAAGGTGCCCAAGACCGTGGTCTTCACCGAGCTGCCCAAGACCTCGACCGGCAAGATTCAGAAATACGTGCTGCGCGATTGGGCCAAGGCGCTCTAGCTCGACCCAGCCAACTTCGCATAACCCTTTTCACAACAACAATAGGCCGGGCTCCGCCCGGCTGACGGAGGTTTAGCATGCAAATTTACAAGCGCGAAGACGGCGCGGAGCAACCCTACTGGCCCTGTGGACCCTTCAAGATTCGTCTGCCCTTTGTGCATTACCGCTGGGAAACCGCGGAGATGCTGCAAGCCCTGATCATGTTTGTGGTCAGTCTGGCGATGATTCCCCTGCTGGAACGCTTCCTTGGCCTGCCCTATGACGTGGCCCTGGCCTATGTGGTCGTCGGCGGCATTGGCTTCATGTTGCCCGCGCTGCTGGGCGTGCCCATGGTGCCAGGCTGGATTACCCCGGCGATTCCGGTGGTGCTGCTGTTTCTCGGCGATTTCGAACCCGGCCCGGAGGCCATTCAGGCGCTGTTTGCGCTGCAGTTGCTGGTCTTCCTGATCTTTCTGATCCTCGGCATTACCCGGCTGGGCAGCGTGATGGTGCGGATCGTTCCCAACTCGATGAAAGGCGGCATCATCATCGGCGCCGGCATTGCCGCCCTGATGGGCGAGATATCCAGCGGCGGGCGGCTGGCCAATACGCCAATCTCACTGGTACTCGGCAGTCTGATCTGCCTGTATCTGATGTTCTCGGTGTCCTTCAAGGGACTCACCGAACGTGTGCCGTTCACCCGCAAGATCGTCAACTACGGCATGGTCCCGGGCATGCTGATTGCCATTATCGTGGGTATTGTGGTCGGCGAATACGAGATGCCAGACGTGCGCTGGGGCATTACCACACCGGCCTTCGGCGAGCTGTGGAACTACCTGCCGCTGGTCATCGGCATCCCGGATGCCAAGGTGTTTATGCTCGCCATTCCCACCGCCGTTATCGCCTATATTATTGCCTTCGGTGACATCATTGTCGGCCAGTCGCTGATGCAGCGGGCCGACGAACTGCGTCCGGATGAACTCATCGAGAACAACATTGATCGGGTGCATCTGGTCACCGCCCTGCGCAATGGCCTGCATGCCTTCTTCGCACCCTACCCTGGCCTGGCCGGGCCCATCTGGACCGCCGTTGCCGCGACCATGGCCGAGCGTTACAAGTATGGCCGCAAAGCGATGGACTCGATCTACAGTGGCGGCGGCACGTTCTGGATTACCGGCTTTATCGCCCTGTTCACGCTGCCCCAATGGACAAGAGCCGACGACAACTTCGCTGGGTACAGCAGAACTGCTCGCGCGTGGACCGGGGCGAGCAGGTCGGTGCCGTGGCTCGCGCGGTGATGAGCAGGCACCTGCTGGCCGCCCCCCGGTGGCGCAGACAACTGCTTGCCGTGCTTGAGGAGCATGCCGGCGCGCTGCTCGATGCGGTGGTGGTCGACAGCGCTCGCGCTGGTGTGCTTCGGCTGACGGTGGCGGAGCCGGCCCTGCTGCACTACCTGCGCCTGCAGTGGGAGCAGCGCCTGTTGAG